>CANJXD010000158.1 GCA_947478535.1 Acetobacteraceae bacterium | reverse complement strand
GACCATGCTTGCTGGTTCCAGCATCACCGGTACCGGTGATGTCGGCCTCCGGGGGACGGCGGACGTCAAGTTGACGCGCGTCAGCGGTGCGGGCGTCACCCTCACCAGCACGGCCGGATCGATACTCGATGGCAGCGCGGATGAGGTCGCCAACGTCACCGCAGCGTCCTTGACGCTGAATGCGAAGCTGGATGCTGGTCTCGGCGCTGCCGCGGATCTCGATACCGTGGTGACCGGCAATATCTCCGGCTCTGCGCGCGGGCTGTCGCTGAGCAACACCGGGGGAACCACCATCAACGCATTCGCGGCTGGTAGTACAATGGCCGTGTCGTCGACCGGCTCGCTCACGCTGACTGGGAGCAACACTGCGGTTGGCGCTGTTTCCATGATCGCGGGCACGAGCATCACGATGTCCGCGGCGACCCTGAATGCCGGCAAGGCAGCCGTGTCCCTCTATGCGCAGAACAACATTACCCTCGGGCGCATGACCGGAGGTGCGGTTTCCGTTGTGAGCGTTGCGGGGTCGATACTCGACGGTACGGCCGACGAACTCGCGAACATCTCCGGTTCGTCCGTGTATCTCTCGTCTGCGCTCGGCCTTGGCAATACAGGGGCCGATGACATCGAGCTGTCCTACACAGGACTTCTCACCAAGATCACCGGGGCGGGTAAGCCGTCCTATGTGACGCGGCTTTAGTCCGCACGCTTTACTTGAAACAAAGGAGTTCGATCATGAGTGGTACCGATATGCCTGCCGGTGATGCGCCCGCCCCTGTCGCGGTTCCGGAGACCGAGGTGAAGCCCGGTGCTGTGTCCATCCGTTTCGACGACAAGGACATGGTGACTAACTATGCGAATGTCGCGAGCGTCGCCTCGACCACTGATGAAATACTGTTGCTTTTCGGAACGAACAAGGGTTGGGCAGTGGCTGGGGCGGCCATGGAAGTGGGTCTTTCAAACCGAATCATCATGACACCCACCGTTGCTCGTGGGCTCGTTGATACGCTCTCGCGGGTTCTCAGCGCTCGGACCAGCTGACGCTAGCTGAATAGATACTAGAGGAGAACGAAATTGTTGTCGCGCTGGTTTTTTAGGTGGTTTGGTCTAGCCCTCCTCGTCTCTGGGGCCTCTCAGCCAGCTGCGTCCCAATCTGTGTTAACGTTGAGAAGCTATAGCGAGGCGGTGTTGCTGGCCGATGAGACTCTGGCCAGCAGACGTATCGAGATCGATATCGCAGGCGCCGACCTCCGTGGAGCGCGGGGGGCTTTCGAGCCCTCCGCGTTCATCCAGGGTCGGCGAGACCGATCCAACGTCGAGAATACGGCGCAGGAGCGCCTTCAGCGCGGCCTGTCAAATTCCTTTGACAGCCGGGTGACAGATTTTAAGACGGGCATTGCTACTCGCACCGTGACTGGCGCCGAGGTTGAACTCGCATATCGCATTGACCGGTATCGTAACAATCTCCAGCCGCAAAGCCTCTATGGGAGGGAGTTTCGTTCGGTCGTGGGCGTGTCCGTCACCCAGCCACTATTGCGCGGAGCGGGACGGACTTACAACCGGGCGCCTATCGACGCTGCAGAATACGATGAGCGCATCGCAGGCGAGGTGTATCGGCAAACGATCCAGCAGCGACTAGTTGAGGCAGTCACCAGCTACATCGCGCTGCAGGAAGCAACCGAGCGCGCTTCGCTGCTGCAGTCATCGCTGGAGGTTGCGGAACAGCTAGTCCGCACTGCTGAGCGTATGACCGCAGCCGGCGCACGCGCCGGCAATACTGTCGTGGAGGCGATCGCCTTTCGGGACATCCGCCGTGTCCAACTGGAGCAGGCTCGGCAGGATATGATCGAGGCGCGTTCCGCAATGCGAGCTCTGTTGTTGGCGCCAAACGGCAGACTTGGTGCCGGCCTCGCACCCGATCCGGCTACAGTCGGCACCGTGGCACCGATCCCAGATCGGCGCCTGGTCGTTCCGGAGGCCAGCGTTATTCGTGATCTGGCATTTGAGAGGCGCCCGGAAACCAGGATTGCCGCCTTGCGGCTCTCCCGCGACGCCATCCGCGTCGCGGCGGCCGAGAACCAAGTACTGCCACAGTTGGATGTGAACGCACGGTATGACTTGGATGGGCTTTCTGACTCAGCCCAGTCCTCGGTGGGCCGGGCAGCAGGAGGCCCCAATCGAGTATGGGGTCTGGGGATCGAGTTTCGACTACCACTTCAGGGAAACCAGCGAGCGCGCGCAGACGTCGATTCGGCACGCCTGCGGCGAGATCAGTCGGAATTAGCGCTAAGCGCGGCGCGGCAGCGCATCGCCAATGATGTCGAAAGCACGCGGGAATCTGCAACTGTGGCTCTACGCCAATTGAGTAGTCAGCGGGCACTTCTTGGCAGTCAGAGGGACCTTCTCAGGTTGGCAGAAACCCAGGCCGAAGGCGGGCGGATCTCAAGCGTCGAAATGCTGCGACGTCGTCTAGAATTGCTTCAGGCCGAAGAACAGCTTCTCGCACGCAGGGCGGCGGCCTATCGTGCGCATTATGCGATTGCGTTTTCTGCCGGGAGGCTAGCTGAAGAGTTGGAGGCGGAGTAATGTGGTTTTCCTGGTGGCGCAGCGCTATTGTCCTTTTACTGATATTCAGCGCCCCAGCAGAGGCGCAGGATGTTTGGGTGACTGGTTACACACGGCCTGTCTTCGACCTAAACCTGTCATTGCCGGTGAGTGGTCGTGTCGAAGAGCTTCTCGTCCGCGAAGGCGATCACGTTGAAGCCCGCTCACGTCTTCTGTCGCTTGATAGCAAATTGGAAGTGCTTGAAGTGGCGCGGCGACGATCTGTCCTCGAAGGTCGTTCCGAGTTGAATGGTGCATTGGCGCGCCAACCGCTTCTAGTCGCTCAGCTTCGGGCCGCACGCAACATGTTCGCAAATGGCGCGTCCATTAGTCGGGAGGACCTACAGGCACGAGAATTGGCAGTCATTGCCGTCAATACGGAGATCGAAACCCGGCGGGCGCAAAAGCATGTCGAACAGATAGAACTAGAGGCGGCCATTGAGGTGCTCGACCGGCGCTCTCTTCTCGCGCCGATCAGCGGGCGGATTGCGCGCATCATGCGCCTACCAGGCGAAAGCATTCAAGCGAACGAGACGCTCGTGCGTTTGGTTGCCATTGATCGTCTGCTTTTTGTCGGTGCACTGGAGGCGCGCCTAGTCAGTCGGTTGGTGGTTGGGTCCGCGGCTCAGGTCGTAGTCGACGATGGAG
This sequence comes from Acetobacteraceae bacterium, assembly GCA_947478535.1. The sequence goes on along the minus strand of CANJXD010000158.1, from coordinate 7,566 downwards.
CGGTATCGGTGCTGGCGAATGGCAGGGTTACGCTTGTTGGTCCCGTCGCCGATCCAGCCAGTGGACTGGTAGAGGTTCGCATCCAGTTCGATAATCCCGACGAAGCGCTTCGCGCCGGTCTACCTGCGCGTCTGCGCCTTTCGAATTAATCACATAGGGATCTGCCTGGCATTAGCCACGCCACGATGCCCAGAGGTGGCCTGGGAAATTCGGACAGCCCGATAACTGGATTTCTTGCCTGACAGCAGCGATTTTGTCGCGGATCAGGAGAGAGCATGACGAAGCGAACGCGCCGGACGCACAGCGCCGGCTTCAAGGCGAAGGTGGCGTTGGCCGCCATCAAGGGCGAGAAGACGCTGGCGGAGTTGGCCAAGCTGTTTGACGTGCGCCCGGCGCAGATAGGTATCCCTCCGGCGTGGGCCGCCTACCGCGACGTTCCGGTTTGAGGGAGTCTCCCCGCCTTCGTAGCGGGGGTAAAGCGGGAAGTGTCCACGAGCGGGAAAATGGACACGAGTTTGCGGGTCCGGCGGCGGCACCGGTCGTGGCCTGAGGCGCTCAAGCGGGAGATTGTCGCGGCGTCGTTGGCGCCGGGTGCGTCGGTGTCATTGGTGGCACGGCAGTATGACGTGAACACCAACCTGGTCTTCACCTGGCGCAAGCGTTGGGGCGAGACGGCACAGGTGACCCCGGCGCCGCAGATGGTGCCGGTCATAGTGGTGCCGGATCCTCAGCCTGCGGCACCGACGGGCACCTCCGCCGAGGTGATCGAGATCGAGCTGCCGCGCGGCTACCGGGTTCGGGTCGGCAGCAACGTCAAAGGCGCCGCCTTGCGGCGTACCCATCCGGTGAACGCCGCCACCCTGGTTACCTGGCGCTTCCTGGCTTTGGTGGAGCTTTCCCTGCTTCCCGTTCGTCTGCGATGATCTGCTTCAGGTTGTCGATGCCGTCCCGGGTGAAAGCGGTCACGCCCTCCTCGCCCACGCCGTAGACGTGCAGGCAACCGTCTTCGGGGAACATGTCGATGGACAGGTCGTGCAGCCAGTCTTCGTCTTCGCCGAGCAGCGTGGCGACATGGCTGATGGTGAACACGGCCGAGATGGCGGCCACCTCAGGCTGCCTCGCTGCGGCGCGCTTGGCTGGCCTGCCAGGTCCAGGGCAGCAACTCATCGATCCTGCTGGCCGGATGCGTGGCGATGCGGTCGAGCACATCAGCCAGCCAAGCCTGTGGATCGACGTCGTTCAGCTTGGCGGTCACGATGAGCGAGTACATCGCTGCGGCGCGCTGGCCGCCACGGTCGGAGCCGGCGAACAACCATGACTTACGGCCGAGGGCAATTCCCCGCAGCGCCCGCTCCGCCGCGTTGTTCGACAGGCAGATCCGCCCGTCATCGAGAAACCGCGTGAACGCCGTCCAGCGCCTGAGCATGTAGTCCATGGCGCGGGCGAGGTCGTTCGTCCGTGACAGCCTGGCACGCTGCTCGCGCATCCAGGCCTCGAGCTCGGCCACCAGGGGCGCGCTCGAGGCCTGCCGCACGGCACGGCGCTGCTTGGCGCTGTGGCCGTTGATGTCGCGCTCGATGGCGAACAAGGCGTCGATCCGCCGTACCGCCTCCACCGCGACCGGCGAGATCACCCCAGGTGGCTTGCCCTCGGCCACGCGCCGGGCGTTCTGCTCGAGATCCGCCAGGGCAAAGAACGGCCGCCGCGCATGCACCCAGCACGCCGCCTCCAGGATCGGTCCCGGCTTGCGGTCGGCATCGTAGAGCTTGCCATAGCCGCTATAGGCATCGGCCTGGAACAGCCCGGCGTAACGGGCCAGGTGCGCCTGCGGATGCGCTCCGCCACGATCGCGCGAGTAGTGGAACATGGCGGCCGGCGCCGCCGTGCCGCCGAATGGCCGATCGTCGCGCACATAGACCCAACATCGCCCGATGTCGGTCTTGCCGCTGGCCAGCACCGGCACGGTGGTATCGTCGCCGTGCAACCGCTCGGCCGCCATGACATGCGCCTCGAGACGCTGCGACAAGGGCGCCAGCACCGCGCAGCAGGCGCCCACCTGGTCGGCCAGCGTCGAAAGGCTGAGCGGCACGCCCTCCCTGGCATAGCGCTCGGCCTGGCGGTTCAGCGGCTGATGCTGGCCGAATTTCTCGAACATGATCATGGCCAGCAGGTTGGGACCGGCCCAGCCGCGCGGCGTCACGTGGAACGGCGCGGGCGCCTGGCTCACCTTCTCGCAGGCCCGGCAGGAGAACTTCTCCCGAACGTGCTGGATGACCTTCCAGCTGCGCGGGATCACCTCCAGGGTTTCGGTGATGTCCTCGCCCAGCTTGCGCAGCCGCGCGCTGCCGCAGCAGAGGCAACTGGTCGGCGCGGGCTCGATCCTGCGCTCGCGCGGCAGATGCTCCGGAAAGGGCTGGCGCGCCGGGCGCTTGCGGGTGAAGGGTGCGACGTTCGTCGTGCGCGCGGCGGCCTGCTCGGCGGCCATTTCGTCGGCGGTGGCGGAACTCTCCAGCTCGTCGAACCCGAGCGCCAACTGGTCGAGCAGCCGGACGGCGCGCTCCGAACGCTGGCCGTAGAGCTGGTATTGCAGCTTGGCGATCTGCAACGTCTGATGCGCGATCGTGGCCTGGTCGTCGGAGGCGCGGGCCTTGGCGACCGCCAACTCCGCCTCGACCTGCAGCGACCGCGCCGTCGCCGATAGCAGCGCCGCTTTCAGCGCGGCGATATCGTCCGGCAGGGGTTCGATAGGGCTGACCACGGCGAGGATCGAATCACAAAATCACCCCGCCCGCTCGCCAAAAATGCGCCGCGAGGCATCATCCCGCGCAACTTGGCCGGAAGGTGTGACGCGGGTTCCGCCAATCGATCCCGTCCAGCATGTAGCCGAGCTGAGCGGCGGAGATGCCCACCACTCCATCGGTTGGCGAGGGCCACAGGAAGCGACCCTTTTCCAGCCGCTTGGCGTAGAGCGACATGCCGATCCCATCGTGCCAGAGGATCTTGACCAGGTCACCGCGGGCACCTCGGAACACGTAGAGATCGCCAGCGTGTGGATCCCGGCCAAGCGCCTGCTGCACCTGCAGTGCCAGGCCGTTCATGCCGCGTCGCATGTCGGTCCGCCCGACCGCCAGCCACACCCGCACACTCGATGGGAACGCAATCATCGCCGCTCCAGCGCGTCCAGCACCAGCCGCAAGGCGGCGCCTTTAACGCTGCTGCCGACCCGGACCCGATAGCCGCGCGGCAGCTCGATCTCGATCACCTCCGCCGAGTTGCTGGGCACCACCGCAATGGGCGGATCAGGCACCACCACGACCGGCACCATCTGCGGCGCCAGGGCAGCCGGTGCCGTCGCGCCCAGGCGCTTTCGCCAGGTAAAGACCAGGTTGCTGTTGACGTCATACTGCCGCGCCACCAACGACACCGACGCCCCCGGCACCAACGAGGCCGCGACGATCTCCCGCTTGAGCGCCTCAGGCCACGACCGGTGCCGCCGCCGGACCCGCAAAGGCGTGTCCATTATCCCGTTCGTGGACACTTCCTGCCGTCCCCCAGCTACGAAGATCGGCAGCGTCTCTCAAACCAAGCCGATGGGGTAGGCGGCCCTCGGCGGAGGGATACCTTGCGGCTGGTGCTGGACGCGCTGGAGCGGCGATGATCGCGTTCCCATCGAGTGTGCGGGTGTGGCTGGCGGTCGGACGGACCGATATGCGGCGCGGCATGAACGGCCTCGCGCTGTAACCGTTGTCTCGGCCCCACGGCGATCGTGGCTTGACGGTGTGGCGAAGGCCGCTTCAGCCCGACGTTGGTTGGTGTCGCCAGTAGTCACGGATGCCACAGACGGCTTCCGGGATGTGATGGTAGGCGCGGCCGACGTGGTCGCGGACTTCCTTCGGCCGTCCGGCGATCAGCTTCTCCACCTCCTCGGCTTCCGAGCAGGCGATGATCGGCAGCATGAGGCCGACATGGTCGTTGCGCTCGAACATGGGGCGTCAGGCGACCGGCCAGCGCTTGACCGCGAACATGAAGCCCGCGGCCCAGGGCTGGGCGAGGACGGTGCCGTCGTCGGTGCGCATGTAGATGGGGCGCCAGCGCCGGCCGCCGTCGATGTGGAGGGCGCGGTGGACGGCGTTGCGGTGATCCAGCACGGCCTGGACGGCGGCGAGGCCCATGGGCGTGGTCGGCAGGCTTGGCCCGAAGATCACGCGGAGCCAGGCCTCGGTGGCGATGCGCTCGGGGCCGACGACGAGGGCGGCGCAGAAGCCATTGATGGAGGAGACGGTCCAGTTGCGCCGGGCGATGTCGGGCTGGTCGGAGAGCCAGGCCTCGAGGTCGTCGAGGGCCAGCGCCGGGAGGCGGGCACGGCGGAGGCTCATGCCACGGCGGCGGTGCCGGGCTGGCGCCAGTTCCAGGGCAGCAGGGCGGTGAGCTGGGTCGAGCGGACCTCGCCGCTGACCATCCGCTCCAGCACATCCGTCAGCCAGGCCTGCGGGTTGATGCCGTTCAGGATGGCGGTGCGGATCAGCGTGGTGGCGATCGCCCAGGTCTCGCCACCGCCCTCGCTGCCCGCGAAGAGCGCGGCCTTCCTGGTCACGGCCACCGGGCGGATTTCCCGCTCCACGACGTTGGTATCCAGCTCGAGCCGGCCGTCGGTCAGGAAGCGCTCCAGCCCGGTCCAGTGGCGCAGGCCGTAGCGGATGGCCTTGGCGAGGGCGCTGTCGCTGCTGACCCGGTTCAGCTGCGCCCGAAGCCAGGTCTGCATGGCGGCGACGAGCGGCGCGGTGCTGGCTTGGCGCATGGCAACGCGCTGCTCCGGCGACTGCCCGCGGATGTCGCGCTCGATGGCGTAGATCTCGCCGATGCGCAGCAGGGCCTCGGCGGCGATCGGCGAGACGGTGCCGGCATGGATGTCGAAGAAGCGCCGGCGCAGATGGGCCCAGCAGAAGGCGAGCACGACCGAGCCGTCATTGCGCGATCTCTCCAGCGCCTTGAAGCCGGCATAGCCATCGACCTGCAGCACGCCGCGGAAGCTGGCGAGATGGGCGGCGGGGCGGATGCCCTTGCGGTCCGGGGCGTAGAGGTAGGCGACCGCCGGCGGGCCGGTGCCGCCGCAGGCGCGGTCGTCCACGGCATAGGCCCAGAGCCGGCCGTCCATGGTCCGTCCCAGGCCAGATGCGAGGGTCGGCAACGGCGTGTCGTCCGCGAAGACCCTGGCGTTGCCGGTGATGTGGGCGAGGATCAGCTCATGCAGCGGCCGCAGCCACCAGCAGGACTTGGCGAGCCAGTCGCACAGCGTCGAGCGGTCGAGGTTGATGCCCTGGCGCGCCAGGATCGCCGCCTGGCGGTAGAGCGGCAGGCCGTCGCCGTACTTGGCAACCAGCACCTGGGCGAGCAGCGCCTCGGTCGGCAGGCCACCGGGGATGGCGCGTGCTGGGGCGGGCGCCTGATAGACCTCGCGGCAGTGCCGCGAGCCTCGCACCGTCGGCAGGCATAGCGCGGGCGGATGATGACGCGGACGCGCAGCTGCGCCGGCACCACGTCGAGCCGTTCGGATCGATCCTCGCCGATCCGGCGCATCGCGATCCCGCAGCAGGGGCAGCCCTGGTCGGGGAGGTCCAGCACCTCCTCGATGCGCTCGAGATGCGCCGGCAGCGCGCCGCGGTTTCGGCGGCGCTGGCCGGGGTCCTGGGGATCGCGGGGCTTGGCCGGCGTGTCGTTCGCGGGCTCGGGCAGCGCCGGCAGCCCTGCAGCGCCGCCGCCTGGTCCAGCGCGCCCGGCTTGGTCTCGAGCAGCGCCAAGTAGTGCAGCGGGTCGTAGACGAACTCGCCATGGCCATAGGAGCGGGCATGGCGGGCGATCGGCACGCCGTCGCACAGGATCACCACCGCCTCGACGAAGCCCTTCACCAGCAACGCCTGGAACCCATGCGCGGTCGGCACCGAGTATAGCGGACCAGCGCTGTGGAGGACACCCGCGCGGCCATGGTCTCGCAACTCTCCAGGGCCGTGCCCGGCAGGCGCTGCAGCGCTACCAGATCCGCCGCCAGCCGCTCCCCGATCGTCCCGGCATGCTGGCCTGCCCGGTCGGTCTGCCGCTGCCGGCAACGCTCCGCCAGCATGCCGTTGAGCGCCTCGTAGCTGGCCGCGACCGGAACCGGGGTCATGAAGTTGGCGCGGGCGAACTTCACCAGCCCTTCCACCTTGCCCTTTCCCGGCCGGCCGAAGCGGTCCCGGAACAGATAGTGGCTGACCAGCCCGGTAAACGCCCGCGTCCGCTCGCGCCGGCCGTCGCCGCAGATCCTCGCCACCGCCAGCTTGAGGTTGTCATACAGGATCGACCGCGGTACGCCGCCGAAGAACGCGAAGGCCGAGACGTGCCCGTCCAGGAACGCCTCCGTCGTCTCCCGCGGATAAGCCTTCACGAAGCAGGCGTCCGACTGCGGCAGGTCCAGGCAAAAGAAGTGTACCTTCTGGCGAACCCCGCCGATCTCCGCCACCGCCTCGCCGAAATCCACCTGCGCATGGCCGGGCGGATGCGACAGCGGCACGAACACCTCCCGCCCGCGCGCCCGCAGCCGCCGCACGTGATCCTTCACCACCGTGTAGCCACCGCCATAGCCGTGCTCGTCGCGCAGCCGCTCGAAGATCCGCTTGGCCGTGTGCTGCTGCTTGGCCGGGGCCGTCCGGTCCGCCTCCAGGATCGCCTCGATCACCGGCTTCAGTGGGCCCAGCTTGGGCTTCTCCGCCGGCCGCGTCCGCACATAGCCCGGCGGCGCTGAGTAGCGGCACATCTTGGCTATCGTGTCCCGGCTCAGCCCAAACACACGCGCCGCCTCCCGCCGGCTATGACCCTCCAAAAACACAAACCGCCTGACCGCCGCGTAGACCTCCACCATGAACATCTCCCGGCGCCCCACCCTGATCCCTCAGGGTAGGCCGCCCCCACTGGCCGGGTTTTACTCCGCCCGCAGCAGCATCATGCCGCCGCTCCAGTGGCCGACTTTCTCTCCGCCGTGCACACGACGGTTACCCGAAATCGCTGGCCAACGGGGTTGGGGGCATGCCCCCAACCCCGTTGCCATCCCATCAACCATCAGCCATCAACACAGAGGACTCTCCGTCTGACTGGATACATTCAGGGGAGCACGTCACTGCCTATGCGGGCTCGGTACAAGGGAAGTGGCCAAGCAGTTTTGCCTGGCGGCCTTGGGTTTCAGCGATCCGCAATGGGCAACTCTATGGTGACAAGCGCACCCAAGGGCCCGTTGCGCGCTGAGATCCAACCGTGCATCGCGAATACTCTTTCCCTACAGAGATGTAGTCCGAGGCCTAGGCCGCTCTCGATCGCCTTCGTGGTGACGAACGGTTCAAAAACTCTATCTAGAATATTAGGATCGAACCCACCACCAGTATCGGCAAAGGTAATGATGGCCAACCTCCGATCCGTTGATTCAACGTAATTGCTCACCCCCATCCGTTGTAATTTGGCTTGACACGGTCACGGCTGGTTCGATTCACCGGCGTGTGTGGACCGCGCAACCCTTCTCACGCTCTCGCGCGATGACCT
>CANJXD010000157.1 GCA_947478535.1 Acetobacteraceae bacterium | reverse complement strand
CGGCAGGCCGGCACGCTTGGCGCGGATGTCCCACAGCGCGATGTCGATGGCGGACAGCGCGTAGCTCATCGGCCCGTTGCGGCCGAAATTATGGAAGCGCCGTTCCAGCATCCGCATCAGCGCGGCGATATCGGCTTCCTCCTGGCCGATGCAGGCGGGGGCCACCAGGCGGTCCAGCGCATCGCGCGTCGTGGCGCCGAGGGTGAAGCCGAAGCCTTCCCCCCAGCCGACCACGCCATCCGTGGTCTCCATGCGAAGCACCAGCGTATCCATGGCGGAAAGCCGCAAATTGCCGCCCATGGAACCGGCGCTGGCGCCATGGGTGAAGGCGCTGCGCAGCAGCCGGGTCTCGATCCGGGCGATGGTCATGGCGAGGCGAACAGATGCAACACGCCGTCCGCCGCCACGCCGACATGCCGGCGCAGCGAATCGGCCGCCGCCATCGCGTCGCGCTTCAGCGCCAGCCCCGCAATCGCCTCATGCGTCAGATCGGCATGGGTGGCCGGCGCAATGCTGGTGCGCATCACGCGCCGATACCGCGTCGACTGAACATAGAGTTCCCCGCAGAACCGCAGCAGTTGCGGCAGCGGGCAGGCCGCGATCAGCGCGGTGTGGAAACGGCGATGCTTGGTCTCGAAATCGTCGCTCCACTCCGACCCCGCTTGCCCCTGCTGCGCCGCCTGGTGCTGCAGCAGCGACAGGCTGGCCACGATCCCATCCTCCCACGCCGCATCACCATGCTGCACCGAAAGGCGCAGCGCCTCCGGCTCCAGGATCTGGCGGGTCCGCGTGATGTCGAGCAGATGCGAGCGCGTCAGCGGCGGGACGGAATAGCCCTTCTGTCCTTCCAGATGCACGAAGCCTTCCGCGGCGAGGCGGGACAGTGCCTCCCGCAGCGGGGTTGTGCCCATGGCGTAGCGATCGGCCAGGCTCCGCAGCCGCAATCGCGCGCCCGGAGCCAGCGTACCGGTCAGGACATCCTGCCGGATGCGTCGCGCCGCCGCTTCCGTCGTCGTGCTGGGGCTTGTCTCGCCGTCGATCATTCGTAGCCCCACGGCCTTCCGCGAGTCCGCTCATCCGGACCTTCCTCTTCGCATACCATGCTCTCCGCATCGCGGCGATGCCGCGATGCGCGGATTGACGCCGCAGGGCCGCGCTTCCTACCATCCATCCGCCCCGCAGCAGCGGGAGGAGACGCCCAATGTTCGTGCTGAATGATCTGCCGAGCCCCGTCGATCCCGCGCTGCTCGCGCATCTCCTGCGCGCGGAGCCCGCAACGATCGGGCATTTCCGTCATACCGGCTTCATGGATCCCGGCATCCGCGGCCTGCTGCCGGACCGGCGCATCGCCGGCACCGCCGTCACCGCGCGCTGCTATGGCGCGGACACAACGATCATTCACTACGCCCTCGGCAAGCTGCGCCCTGGCGATATCCTGGTGATCGACCGCGCGGGCGATCAGCGCCACGCCGCCTGCGGCGGTGGCGTGGCCTATGCCGCGCGGGAAGCCGGATGCATCGGCATCATCATCGATGGCATGGCGACCGATATCGGGGAATTGCGGGACTACGGCGTGCCGGTCTGGGCGCGCGGGCTTTCCGCGGTGACCGGCAAGCGCGGCTTCGGCCAGGGCGAATTCTGCATCCCCATCTCCTGCGGCGGCGTGCCGGTGGAACCCGGCGATGCGATCCTCGCCGATGAGAATGGCGTGCTGGTGATGAAGGCGTCGGAGATCACCGCCGATGCCGAGCGTGCCATCGGCATGCAGGAGAACGAGAAGAAGACCCTCGCCCGCCTCAAGGCCGGGGAGAAGATGCCCGATATCAACGGCACCAATGCCCGCATCGCGGACATCATGGCCGCCATCACCGCTGCCCAGGGCCGGTGACGGAAGCCGACTCGACCACCGAGACACCACGACGCAGGACGATGACGATGGACGGTTCGGTGGCACCCGCTTCCCCCAATGCGGTGACGGTCGAGATCATCAAGGGCGCGCTTCGCTCCGCCCAGGCGGAATGCGAGGCGCTGCTCGAACGCACCGCCATGTCCCCGGTGATCCGGGAAAAGCAGGACTATTTCATCGGCTTCTACGATGCGACGGGCAGGCTCGTCACCGGCACCAAGCTCCCGCTGTTCGGCGATGTGCTGCGGCCGATCCTGCAGCGCTTCCCGGTGGAGGAAATCCGCCCCGGCGACATCTTCTGGTACAACGACTGCTACTTCTCCCGCGGCGGTGTCTCCCACACCTCGGACCAGGTCTTCGCCACGCCGGTCTTCGTCGATGGCACGCTCGTCGCCTTCGCGCAGAGCTGGGCGCATTTCCGCGATATCGGCGGCGCCTGGCCAGGCTCCAACACGCCCGGCACGGAAAGCATCTTCCAGGAAGGCATCATCGTGCCGCCGGTGCGCCTGTATCGCGAAGGCGTGCTGAACACCGACCTGTTCGAGACCTTCGTCCGCAATTCGCGCTTTCCCCTGCATGCGCGCGGCGATACCCGCGCGCTGACGGCGGCGGTGCGGCTTGGCGAGGCGCGGCTGAAGGAATTGTTCGCCCGCTTCGGCGCGTCCACGCTACTCGGCGCCGTCGATGCGATGATCGACCAATCCTCCCGCGTTTTTCGCCGCCGCCTGGCAGAGCTTTTCCCGCAGGGCGGCGCATGGCGCTTCGCCGATCGCGTCGACGGCGATGGCAAGGGCGGCGGCCCCTTCACCGTGCGGCTCGGCCTGCAATCGCATGAGCGCGGCTTCACGCTGGATACGACGGAGTCCGACGCGCAGGCGAAGGGCCCTATCAACTTCCTGATGAACCCCACCGTGCCCAACACCGTCTTCGGCCTCTACCTCATGGCCGACGAACCCGGCGCGATGATGAACGAAGGCCTGCTGACCGCGATCGAGGATGTGCGGACGAAGGAAGGCACCATCATCCAGCCCGCCTTCCCCGCGCCGCTCGGCCAGCGCAGCAACACCCTGGCGCGCGTCATCTCCGGCTGCCTCGGCCTGATCGCGCAGGCGACGGAGGGCAACAGCCCGGCGGCCTCCTCGATCTACACCATCTACACGCTGACGGGCCGCCAGCCGGGCGATGGCTCGCTGTTCTACAAATCGGGCGGGCATGGCACGGGGCAGGGGGCGCGCCCCTTCGCCGATGGGCTCGATGTCATCTACTACGTCGCGCAGCAGAACTACCCCATCGAGTTCCTCGAAAGCGACATGCCGGTGCGCATCCGCACCTATGCCATCCGTGGCGATTCCGGCGGCCCCGGCCGCTGGCGGGGCGGCTGCGGCATGGTGCGGGAGATGGAGATCCTCTGCGACGGCGCGACGCTCAGCACGCGGATGGACAATGTCGACAACCCGCCCTGGGGCGTGAAGGGCGGGGAGGCCGGCAGGCCCGGCGGCTTCGTGCTGAACCCCGGTACGCCGGAATCCCGAGTGCTGCCACGGCTGGCCCAGGGTACGCCGGTGAAGCGCGGCGATATCGTGCGCATGGAATCGACCGGCGGCGGCGGCTGGGGCCACCCCTTCGACCGTGAGCCCTGGCGCGTGCGGGACGATGTGCTCGGCGGCTTCGTCTCCGCCCAGGGTGCGCGGGATGATTACGGCGTGGCGCTGCGCGACGATGCCGAGCGCACGGTGGATGAAGACGCCACCGCCGCCCTCCGCGCCGCCCGCCCCGCGGCCGACGGCCTGTTCCACCGCCACGGCGCCTATCGCGACGCCGATGCCTGGTGGGAAGCGATGGCGCGCTAAGCGTCCCCGACTTCCACCAGCAGGTTGCCGAAGGCGTCCATCGTCGCGACGTCGCCGGGATGCAGCCAGGTCGTCGCATCCATCTGCACGATGATGCCGGGCCCTTGCAGCACGGCGCCGACGCCCAGCGCCTCCCGCCGCCACACCGGCACGGGGCGCGGGCCTTCATCCAACTCCACCGTCGCCTGCGTGAAGGGCGTGGCATCGCCATCCGCCGGCGCCGTCTCCCCCGCCGGGCCGGGCATGGTGCCGAGCGCCGTCACTTCCAGCGTCACGATCTCCACCGCCGTATCGCGCTGCGCGAAGGTGTAGAGCCGTTCATGCTCGTCATGGAACCGCTCGATGGCGGCGGCGAGCGTCACGTCATCGGCGCTGCGGCCGGGCCAGTCGATGAACAGCTCGAAGCCCTGGTGGATGTAGCGCATGCCGGCGCGCCAGCGGATTTCCCGCGCCTCCGGCGGCACGGATTCCGCCACCAGCCAGGCAGCCGCCTCCGCATCCAGCGCGCCGAAGGCCTGGGCCAGCGGCGCCGGGTCAGCGACCGGTGCGCGGAGCATCACCGTGCGGGTGAACTCGTTGCGCAGCTTTGCCGCCAGCAGCCCTTCGGCCGAAAGCACGCCCGGCCGCGCCGGCACCAGGATGCGCTTCATGCCGAGCAGCCGCGCGATGGCCCCGGATTGCAGCGGCCCCGCGCCGCCGAAGGGCAGCAGCGCGAAATCCACGGGATCGAAGCCGCGCTGCACGGAGACCACGCGGATCGCCCCCGCCATGGCGTTATCCGCCACCGCGACGATGCCGCGCGCCGCATCCTGCAAGGACATGCCGAGGGGCTTCGCGATCCGCTCCTCGATCGCGCGCGCGGCGGCCGCCACGTCCAGCGTGATCGCGCCATCCAGCAGCGAGGGCGGCAGCCGGCCGAGCACGAGGTTGGCGTCCGTCAGGGTCGGCTCCACGCCACCGCGCCCATAGGCGACCGGCCCCGGCACGGCCCCCGCGCTGGCCGGCCCGACCAGCAGCGCGCCTTCCGGCGAGACGCGCGCAATGGAACCGCCACCGGCGCCGATGGTGTGGATATCGATCATCGGCAGCGTCAGCGGCCAGTCGCCGACCCGGCCCTCGCTGGTCAGCCGCGGCTCGCCATCGATCAGGCTGATATCGGCCGAGGTTCCGCCGACATCGAGGGTGATGAGACGCGGATGCCCCGCCCGCAGCCCGAGCGCGCGCGCGCCCACCACCCCGGCTGCGGGGCCTGACAGCGCGGTCTGCACCGGCTGCTTGGCCGCGCCTTCGCCGCGGATGACGCCGCCCGAGGATTTCATCAGCAGCAGCGGCGCCGTGACGCCGCCTTCCGCCAGGCGTTCCTCCACCTTGCGGACATAGGTGGCGACGGCGGGCATGACATAGGCGTTCAGCGCCGTCGCCATGCTGCGTTCGTATTCGCGGAACACCGGCAGCACCTCGGAGGACAGCGTCACCGGAATGCCTGGCAGTTCCTCCGCCAGGATCTCCCCCGCACGGCGTTCATGCGCGGCATTGGCGTAGGAATGCAGGAAGCAGACGGCGACAGCCTTCACCGCCATCCGGCGGAACTGCGCGGCGGCGGCGCGCACATCCGCCTCCTCCAGCGGCGTGACCACGCTGCCATCCTGCGCGAGCCTTTCCCGCGCTTCCAGCACACGCTCCGGCGGGATGGGCCGGCGCGGCTTCACCCAGGCGTACAGATTCTCATGCCGGGGGATGTCGTGGCGGCCGATCTCCAGCACATGGCGCAGCCCGGCCGTGGTCAGCAGCCCGGCCTTCGTGCCCTTCTGTTCGAGAATGGCGTTGGTGGCGACGGTGGTGCCATGCAGCACATGCGTCACCTCCGCCGGCAGGCGCCCGGCCTGGGCGAGGATCTGCGCGATTCCCTGCGCGAAGGCGAGGGACCGGTCCTCCGGCGTGGACGGCACCTTCGCCTGCCAGCGCTGTCCGCTGCCGCGATCCACCAGGACGATGTCCGTGAAGGTGCCGCCCGCATCCACCGCGATGGAAAGCGGCCCCGCCGCCTGCGCCGTCAAACCCGCCTGGTCAGCCATCACCGCTCCGCGCGCTGTTGGCGTATGCTAGCGCGCCGGACGCGCGTGAACAGCCTTCCCGCCGATGCAGACATGGCATCGCCCATGACGCGAAATGGGAACGGCCGAAAAGCCGCGTGACAAGCCCCGATGCGCGCGCGAGTGTATCGCCGCGGTTCGTCTGGAGGTGGGTTCGACATGGGCACGAAGCGGCAGATCAGGCTCGGCGTCTCGATGGTCGGGATGGGCTATCACATCGCGGGCTGGCGCCATCCGGACGCATCCGCCGGTGGCAACATGGAATTGCAGCATTTCGTGCGCACCACCCAGGCGGCGGAACGCGGGCTGCTGGACATGGCCTTCCTCGCGGATGGCGTCGGCATCCGGTTCAACGACAATCCGCCCGGCGCGCTCAGCCACACCAGCAAGAACGTGCAGTTCGAACCGCTGACCCTGCTTTCCGCGCTGGCGATGGTGACAAAGCATGTGGGACTCGTTGCCACTGCCTCCACCACCTATAACGAGCCCTATCACGTCGCCCGCAAATTCGCCTCGCTCGACCACATCAGCGGCGGCCGCGCCGGCTGGAACGTGGTCACCAGCGCCACGGACATGGAGGCGCAGAATTTCGGCCTCGATGGCGCGCCGGAAAAGGGCGGCCGCTACGACCGCGCGATCGAGTTCGTCGATGTCGTGCGTGGGTTATGGGATTCCTGGGAGGATGACGCCTTCGTCCGCGACAAGGCGACGGGCGTGAACTACGACACCGCGAAGCTCCACATCCTGAACCACACTGGCCAGCATTTTCGCGTGCGCGGGCCGCTGAACGTCGCGCGTACGCCGCAGGGTCGGCCAGTCATCGTGCAGGCTGGCGCCAGCGACCAGGGGCGGGAGCTTGCCGCCGCCACCGCCGATGTCATCTACGCCGCCGCGCAGACGCTGGAAGCGGCGAAGGCCTATCATGGCGACGTGAAGCGCCGCATGGCGCGCTACGGCCGCACGCCGGACCAGTTGAAGATCATGCCCGGCATCATGGCCGTGCCCGGCCGCACGCGCCAGGAAGCGCAGGACAAGTACGAGGTGCTGCAACAGCTCGTGCAGCCCGTGGTCGGGCTCGGCGCGCTGGCGAATTACCTCGGCGACCTCTCGGCCCATGACCTCGATGGCCCGCTGCCGGAATTGCAGAAGTCCCGCAACCACAGCCGCGGCGACATCTTCATCGAGATCGCGCGCAAGCAGGGCATGACGATTCGCCAGCTCTACCTGTCGATCGCCGGCGGCAACGGCCATCGCACCGTGGTCGGCACCCCCGCCGACATCGTGGATGCGATGGAGGAATGGTTCCATGGCGGCGCCGCCGACGGCTTCAACTTGCTGCCCACCTGGCTGCCCGGTGGGCTGGAGGAAGTGGTGGAGCTCGTGATCCCGGAAATGCAGCGGCGTGGCCTGTATCGCACGGCCTATGAGGGTCTTACTCTGCGTGAGAACCTTGGCCTTGCGTATCCCGAACACCCTGCCATCGCCGCGAAACGCAGCGGCGTGGCCCAAATGCTGGGGAGTGCCGCCGAATGAAGCGTCAAGCTTTCGCCCTGCTGCTCGCTTGCGCAGCCTTCGCCACCGCCTCCGTCAGCGCGCCCGCCGTGGCGCAGACGCTGCGCATCGGCATGAAGGCGGCGATCGATGGATCGGACCCGCACCAATCCTGGAGCCCCAACCGCAACGTGCAGATGCATGTCTACGAATCGCTGGCGGAGCAGGATGCGACGCTCCGCGCGATTCCGGGCCTCGCGGAATCCTGGCGCGTGGTGGATGACAGCACCTGGGAATTCAAGCTGCGGGAGGGCGTGACCTTCCATGACGGCACGCCGCTGCGCCCGGCCGATGTCGCCTTCTCCCTCGCCCGCGCCGGGGATGCGCGCGGTCTCAGGACCTACAGCGCGCAGATGCGCGCTGTGACGGCGGTGGAGGAGGTGGATGCGCGCACCGTCCGCATCCGCACGAACGGCCCGTCTCCGCTGCTGCCGAACAACCTCGCCTCCATCATGATCGTCTCCGCCGCCGCGGTCGGCGACAATGCGACGGAGGAGGATTTCAACGGTGGCCGCGCCGCCATCGGCACCGGCCCCTATCGCTGGGTGCGCTTCAACCGCGGCGCCGATGTCTCCATCGAACGCGCCCCCCGCTACTGGGGCGCCGCCGAGCCGTGGGAGCGCGTGGTCTTCCGCTTCATTCCGAATGACAGCGCGCGGATCTCCGCGCTACTGGCCGGGGATGTGGATCTGGTGGATGCGGTACCGCCCGCGCTCTATGGCCGCGTGCGCAGCGACCCGCGTTCGCGCCTCGTCACCGCCACCAGCGGCTTCAACTTTTACATGTACATCGACAGCGGCCGGGAACGGTCGCCCTTCGTCACCGCGACCGATGGCCAGGCACTCGACCGCAACCCGTTGCAGGACCGGCGCGTGCGCCTCGCCCTCTCCCACGCGCTGAACCGCACGGCGCTGGCAGACCGCGCGATGGAAGGCGGCGCGGAACCCGCGGGGCAGATCGCGCCGGCCGGCTTCATCGGCCATGTGCCGGATCTCGGCATCCCGGCCTATGATCCCCCCCGCGCCCGCGCCCTGCTGGCGGAAGCCGGCTATCCCCAGGGGTTCGGCCTGACCATCCATTGCACCGGGGACCGCTTCGCTGGTGATGCGCGCAGTTGCCAGGCGATCGGCCAGATGCTGACCGCGATCGGCATCAAGACCGAGGTGGAGGCCCTGCCTTCGACCGTCTTCTTCCGCCGGGCTAACCGGAACCCCAGCAGTGGCGGGCCGGAATTCTCCGTCTCGCTGTCGATGTTCTTCACCACCACCGGCGCGGCGCCGGAGGGGATGAGCACGATCCTCCGCACCTACAACGCCCAGCTCGGCCATGGCGCCTCCAATCGCGGCCGCTATTCCGACGCCAATCTCGACCGCCTGCTGACGGAGGTGGAGACCACGCTCGACGATACGCGGCGGGAAGCGCTGACCCAGCAGGCCGTGCGCTACGCCATGGCCGAAGGCGCCATCGTGCCGGTATTCTATGTCCGCTCGGGCTGGGGCACCGCCCGCAATCTCACCCTGGTCCCGCGCGGGGACCAGTACACCATGGCCACCGGGATCAGGCTCGCTCGCTGACCGGCTCCTCGATTGGATACCGACCGATGACGACGAAGAAGAAGCAGTTGAAGCTCGGCGCGTTTCTCAGCGTGCCGGGCAACCACCTCGCGGGGTGGCGACACCCGGATGCGGCGGTGGAATCCGACATGGATTTCAACTGGTACATGCGCCTCGCCCAGACCGCGGAGCGCGCGCTCTATGACACGATCTTCTTTCAGGACACCGTCGCCGTCGGCGGCAGCGACGCGCTGAAGGCCGGGGACATGACGCGCACGCGCCTGTCCCGTATCGTCAAGCTCGAACCCACCGCGACCCTCGCGGCGCTTGCGGTCGGCACGAAGAATATCGGGCTGATCGCGACGGCGACCACGACCTTCAATGAGCCCTACAATATCGCCCGCCGCTTCTCGACCATCGACCACATCAGCGGCGGCCGTTGCGGGTGGAACCTCGTTACCTCCCAGATCGAGGACGAGGCCGGCAACTTCAACCTCGATACCCATGTCGACCACGCGTTGCGCTACGAACGCGCCATCGAGTTCTACGAGGTGGTGGCCGGGCTCTGGGACAGCTGGGATGAGGATGCCTTCCTGCGGGACAAGGAAAGCGGCATCTGGTTCGATTACGACAAGATGCATTTCCTCGACCACCACGGGAAACACTTCAACGTCCGCGGCCCGCTGAATTCCCCACGCACGCCCCAATACCGCCCCATCATCGCCCAGGCCGGCTCCTCCGAGCCCGGCCGGGAACTGGCTGCCCGCACGGCCGACGTCGTCTTCACCGCGCAGACAGAAATCGAGGCCGCGCAGGCCTTCATGATCGATGTGAAGGGCCGCACCGCGAAATACGGCCGTACGCCGGATGACATCAAGATCATGCCCGGCATCACGCCCGTGCTCGGCAAGACGATGGCCGAGGCGCAGGAGAAGTATGAGGAATTGCAGGCCCTGCTGCCGGATGACGTGGCGCTGGCAGCGCTCGCCCGCTTCACCCGTGGCATCGACATCTTCTCCTACCCGCTGGATGGCCCGATGCCGGACCTGCCGGAGGCGAATTCCGCCAAGTCCCGCCAGAAGCTGATCATGGACATGGCGAAGAAGCACAACATGACGCTGCGCGAAGTGGCGCGTTCCGTCTCCGCCGCCCAGGGGCATCGGGTGCTGGTCGGAACGGTGGACTACATTGCTTCCGAAATGGAGGAATGGCTGATGAAGGATGCGTGTGACGGCTTTAACGTCATCTGCAACTACTATCCCGGCCCCTTCGATGACTTCGCCAACCAGGTCATCCCGGAGCTGCAGCGCCGCGGCATCTTCCGTACGGCCTATGAGGGCAAGACGTTGCGGGAAAATCTCGGCCTGCGGATGCCGCGCAGCCGCTATGCCTGAGCGGCCGGCCGCGGATCGCGATCCCGCTTGATAAGCGGGTAACAATCCGCATCTATGCAGCTCGAAGCCGAAGTGGGAGGCCGGGGTTGCAGGATCAGGAGCTTCTGACTCTCGACAGCATGATGGAGCGCAGCGCCGCCGAGGCTGCCGCGGTGCTCCGTCTGCTCGCCAATGAACGGCGCCTGCTGCTGCTTTGCACCCTGATCGTGGAAGGGGAGGCCCATGTCGGCCGGCTGGCGGATCGGGTGGGCCTGTCCCAGCCCGCGGTGTCCCAGCACCTGGCAAAGCTGCGGGATGATGGGCTGGTGACGACGCGCCGCGCCGGGACCACCATCCACTACCGCATCGCGGACCCCCGCGTGGCCCGGCTGATCGCCGCGCTGAAGGACATCTTCTGCCCGGATCCACCTGCCTAGATCTGGCCCGCCTCGCTCTGGCCCGCCTGAACTAGGCGAGGAGCGGCAGTTCCAGCGCGGATTCTGCTG
>CANJXD010000156.1 GCA_947478535.1 Acetobacteraceae bacterium | reverse complement strand
GTGGCATGGGCCTTCGGCGCGTCTATCGCGCCGATGAGGATTGCCGCGTCCGCGTCGATGTCTCCCGCCTTTCCTCCCGGTCCTGGGGCCTGCTGGGCGGGGAGGCCGGGGGCTATGGCGCGGTCGAATGCGGGCCTGGCGTGGTGTTCGACCATGACAGCGCTGCGCTGAAGGCTGGGCAGTGGTTTGCCATCGTCAGCCCCGGCGCGGGAGGCTACGGTCCCCCCGAAGGGCGGGACCGCGCGGCCGTGGCGCGTGATCTCGCCGAGGGGGTCATCGGTGCCGTGACGGCGCGTGAGGTCTATGGCCTCACGCCCTGAAGCATAACAATCCGTGTCGAAGTCTGGGAACGAGGAAGGAAGATCACAATGAATCCGTCGCTTTCACGTCGTGCCGTGCTGGCCGGGGGTGCTGCCGTCGGCGCGCTGCCGTTCCTGCGCATCCCGGGGGCGCGCGCCGCCACCCCCGGCGTGCTGACCTTCGGGTTGTCGAGCTTCCCGCCCTCGATCCAGCCCTGGGCGAATACCGGCACCGCCGCCGGCACCATCAAGCAGATGATCTATCGCGGCCTGACCTCCTACGGCCCCGATGGGGCGCTGCGCGGTGAACTGGCCGAAAGCTGGCGCGCCCTCGGCACCACCGGCTGGGAATTCAAGCTGCGCGACGCCCGCTTCCAGAATGGGGAGAAGGTGACCTCCGCCGATGTGAAGTGGACTATCGAGCAGATCGCCGGTGAACGCTCCACCGCCTATTTCCGGGCGGAGATGCAGGGCGTCGATCGCGTCGAGACGCCGGATGATCTCACCGTGCGGATCATGACCAAGCAGCCCGTGGCGACGCTGCCGGTGTGGATGGCGTCTTACCACCTGCCGATCATCTCCCGGAATTCGGCGCGCGGCACCTTCGTCGGCGCCGGGCCCTTCATGATCAAGGCGCAGGAACGCGGCACCTCGATCGAGCTCGAGCCATTCCGCGGCTTCTTCCGCACCGGCCTGCCGAAGCTGAAGGCGATCCGTGCCATCGCCTATGCGGATGAAAACCTCCGCGTCTCGGCGCTGCGCTCGGGCGATGTCGATCTCATCGAATACGTGCCCTGGCAGTCCTTCGATGCCATCAGCGCGGACCCCCGCCTGAAGCTGGATGCGGTGGATGGCGCCTTCATGTTCCTGGTGTTCAACGGCACCAAGGCACCGTTCAATGACGCGCGGGTTCGCAAGGCGGTGGCCCATGCGGTGAAGCGGGATGAGCTGGTGCGCGCCGCCTTCTTCGGCCGAGGCTCCGGCCTGCAGCAGCTGCCCGTCGCGGAATCCAGCCCCTACTACAACGCCGAGTTCAAGGATGGCTGGCGCTACGATCCGGATCTGTCGAAGCGCCTGCTGGCGGAAGCGGGCTTCGCCAATGGCATTACCTGCAACCTGCTCTCCACCGCGCAATACGGCATGCACAAGGATACGGCGGAGGTGGTGCAGCAGCACCTGGCCGCCGTCGGCATCCGCGCCGAGCTCAACATGCCGGACTGGGCGACGCGCGTGACGATCGGCAATCGCGGCCAATACGACATCGCCGTGATGGGCACGGCGGCGGACAGCAACGACCCCGATGGCATCGCCAACTTCATCGATGGCTCGCTGGCGCCGTCCTATGTCCGCAGCTTCGGTGTGAAGGTGGACCGCATCACGGAACTGCTGAACGCCGGCCGCGCCGAATTCGACGAAGCCAAGCGTCGCGTCATCTACCGCGAGATGGAGGGCGTCGCGATCGAGCAGGCGCCGATCGTCGGCCTCACCTGGCGCAGCCAGGCCTATGCGATGCGGAAGGAAGTCACCGGCTTCCAGAACATGCCGGGCGCGCTGACCTTCTATTCCGGTCTGACCTTCGAAACGGCCGACGTGACCTGACCCTGGCGCGGCCCGCCCCGGCGGGCCGCGACCCCTTTCCCGAGAGTGGTCCCCGATGCTCGATCCCGCCGGCCGCGTTGTCATGATCTCCGGCGCCACGCGCGGTATCGGCCGGGCCACGATGCTGCGCCTGCTGGAGCGTGGCTGCCTGATCAGCGCCGGCGTGCGGGATGCCGCGCGCCTGCCCGCGCATCCGAACCTGACGGCGCAGACCTATGACGCGGCAAAGCCCGGCTCCGCCACGGCCTGGGCTGCCGCCACCATGGAACGCCATGGCCGCATCGATGCGCTGATCAACGCCGCCGGGATCAATCCCCGCGGCACCTTGTTCGACGAGGATGAAGCGGCCTTCGACGATACCTGGTCGGTCAACGCCAAGGGTCCGATGCGCGCCATCCGTGCGGCCTGGCCGCATCTCGTGGCTTCGGGGCAGGGCAGGGTGATCAACATCGCCTCGCTGTCCGGCAAGCGCGTCCGCAACGACAACCTCGCCTATGCCATGAGCAAATTCGCCGTCATGGCGGTGACGCAGGAAGTGCGCCGCCAGGGCTGGGACCACGGCATCCGCGCCACCACCGTCTGTCCCGGTTTCGTCGATACCGACATGACCGCGCATGTGAAGCACATCCCGCGGGAGAAGATGTCCCGCCCCGAAGACCTCGCGGTCCTGATCGACAGCATCCTGCATCTGCCGAATACCGCCTCGGTGGCGGAGCTTCTCGTCAACTGGCGTCACGAGGATACGTTGTGAGCACCGCCCGATGAAGATCACCCGCGCGCAGATCTACCTGGCCGAGATCGACGGACGCCGCCCCCTGATCCTCCGCCTCTGGACGGATGAAGGCATCCAGGGTCTCGGCGAAGCCGCGCTGGCCTATGGCATCGGCGCGTCCGGCGTCGTCGCGACGCTGGAGGAGATGCTGCGCCGCATCGTCCTCGGGCGCGATGCCAGCGAGATCGAGCCGATCTGGTCCGACCTCTATGACCACACCTTCTGGGCCAAGGGTGGCGGCCCCATCATCTACGCCGCGATCAGTGCCATCGAGACGGCGTTGTGGGACATCAAGGGTCGCGCCCTCGGCGTGCCGGTCTACCAGTTGCTCGGCGGCGCCTATCGCAAGGAGGTGCGCTGCTACGCCAATGGCTGGTCCTTCCGCGCGGTGACGGCGGACGAGACGGCGCGGGCCACGGAAATCCCCCTCAAGGCCGGCTACGACGCCATCAAGTTCTATCCGCTGGCGACGCCGATCCGGAACCACCCGAACGGCATCTTCGCCCATGTCTCCCGCCGCGAATTCGACCGGGATTTCGAAGACCTCGCCGTTGCCCGCGTGAAGGCGGTGCGCGATGCCGTGGGGCCCAAGGTCGATATCATGGTGGATATGAGTGCCGAGCTGACGACGGCGGATATCCTCCGCCTTGGCCGGCGCCTGCAGGAATACGACCTGATGTTCCTGGAAGAACCCGTCGACCCCTTCGATACCGATGCGATGAAGATGGTGGCGGATGGGCTGAACTGCCCCGTCGCGGCCGGCGAGCGTCTCTACACCCGCTACGGCTTTCGCCGCCTGTTCGAGCTGCGCGCCTGCGCCATCGTGCAGCCCGATATCGGCACCGTCGGCGGCATCATGGAGACGAAGAAGATCGCGGCGATCGCGGAGATGTACAATATGCGCGTCCAGCCGCATCTCTGCGCCGGGCCGGTTGCCACCGCGGCGGCCTTGCAGCTTGACGCCAATATCCCGAACTTCCTGATCCAGGAATTGTACCCCTTCCGCGTGCCGGAGCATTTCAACCTGGTCGATGCGCCGCTGGAGCCACAGGTGAAGAACGGGCGCCTTGCGATCCCGGATCGCCCGGGCCTCGGCGTCGATCTCGTGGAGGCGAATATCGCCCCCTTCCTGAAGCATGATCTGAGCCTGAAGGATTGACCCGCCCGATGCGGATGCATGTTCTCCCCGGCGTTCTGCTCCGCCGCGATCCTGTCACGGCGGAAGTCCCGGTGGTGTTCGACATCCCCCGCAGCGGCGCCGAATACCCGCGCCATTTCCAGCCCCGCGTGCCCTTCGCCGATGTGCAGCGCTCCATCTCGATGTATGTCGAGGAACTCTACGCCGATGTGCCGTTGGCCGGTGCCACATGGCTCTATGCCTGCTTCCCCAACGTCTTCATCGACCCCAACCGCCACGCGCTCGACATCGACCCGGACGCCATCGACGGCACGTGGCCGGAACCGCTGCAACCCGGAGAAAAGACGCGGGCCGGCATCGGCCTCATCCCCATGGTCTGTGCCGGCACGACGAAGCTGTATCAGGGCAGGCTGCCGGTGGCGGAGGTGCGTTCACGCCTCGACGACTACTACCTGCCCTATCACCGTGAACTCGCCGGCCTGCTCGCCGCGCAGCGGGACCGCCACGGCATCGCCCTGCATATGAGCTGCCATTCCATGCCGGCGATGCCGGCGGCGAGTGCTGCGGATGCCGGCCAGCGCCGTTCCGATTTCGACCTCGGCGACCGTCGCGGCACCACGTGCGGGGAGGAGGTTGTGGCGCTGGTGGAGGCAACGCTGAAGGGCTTCGGCTACCGCGTCACCCGCAACACGCATTTCATCGGCGCGGAATGCGTGCGCCAGCACGGCGCGCCGGACCAGGGCATCCACAGCCTGCAGATCGAGATGAACCGCAGCCTATATATGGACGAGGCAGCGCGCATTCGCGGCCCCGCCCATGGCCAGGTGAAGGCCCACCTGACCGAACTCGCGCAATGCTTGGCGGACTACACCCGCAGCGTCGCCCCGCGCGTGGGGTGAGGCTTACGCCGCCGCCGCCACCTGATCGCGCCGCAGCAGAGCGGTCAGGTGCGCGGCGATGGCGCCCATGCCGGTCTGCGCGCCAATTCGCCCGGCGCGGCGTTCGGCATCCGCGTTGTAGTTCGTGTTCGTGTTCACGTCATAGGCGAAGGTCTGGCCTTCGCGGTCCGTGATGAACTCGATGGCGCCGACGCCGATGCCGTTCGCGAGCAGGAAGGCTTCCATCCTGTGGATCAGCGGATGGGTGAAGCCCTCGATGATGCTGAACTTGTGCGTCGGCGCGACGGCGGGGCACACATCCCCGACATTGCACGCATCCGCCGGGCACAGTTGAAAGCCCTCGCTCGTATCGACGCGCACGGCATAGAGGAACCGCCCGCCCACGAATTCGGCGCGGGTGATGAAGGGCTCGGACGCCTCGATGTAGCGCTGCACGAGCCAGATGCCGTCGCGCGGATGCGCCTCCGGGTCCTCCGATACATCGAGCAGAGCCAGCGCCTCCCGCAGCCCCGCGATGCTGCGGACGAGCTGCACGCCGAGGCCCTTGCCCGCGCGGTTGTGCTTCAGGATGATCGGGAAGCCGAGCTTCGCGGCGGCATCGGGGATGTTTTCCCGCCCCACCACGGCGATGGTCGCCGGCGTCGGGATGCCATGCGTCGCCAGCGCCTGGTATTGCGCGACCTTGCTGAGTTCGAGTTGCAGCGCGCGGCGCCCATTCACCAGCGGCCGCTGGTGGCGTTCCAGCCCCTCGATCACGGCGGCGGCGTATTCCGGCGCGTAGACATGCCCGCGGGTGTGGGAGGAAGCGCTCATCCGATTGTAGAACACCCCGGCCGGCGGCGGCCGCGTGATGTCGATGATGCCGCGATCGAGGAACCATTCCTCATAGGGCGTGCCGAGCGCCTCGAAGGCGGCCCGCAGCGGTTCCACCCAGGCGTCGTTCTCGTGGATGACATGGACCTTGGTCATGGCAAAAATCCCTCGTCGGGCCGCTGTTTCGTCCCAGAAAAAGAGGAATTTTCTACGAAAAGGCAATAGGGGTGGAGAAAAAAGAAAATCCTTCCAAGTCGGCGGTGGGGCGGCAAAGGCTCTCCCCCACCGCGCCAGCCCCGGGGGCTGGTCTACTCCACCGGCGGCGGGCTCGCCGGCATGTCGCGCAGGAAACGGTAGCGACCATGGCCCTTGAGCGCCGCCAGGTCGTGCGGCGTCAGCGCCGGCATCGGCAAGGGGGACACGACCGCTTCCGCCCCGGAGAAATCCACGACCACCGCACCGACAGCGGGCTCCCCCCCATGGCTGGCCGAGCCGAGGAAGGCCAGCGCCGGCAGCCAGAGGTGGCGGATGCCGTCCACCACCCGGTCCCGCGTCGCATGGAGATGCCCGCTGATCACCATGGCGATGCCGTATTGCCGCAGCAGCGCCAGCAACCCGGCCCGGGCGGCCGGCGTCATGCAGGAGGGTGTCGCCTCCGCCTCCTGCTCACTCTCGATGAACAGCGGCTTGTGCAGCACGAGGGCGAGGCGCCGGCCCGGGGAAGCGGCGAGCTGCGCGGCGAGCCATGCCGCCTGTTCGGCCTCCCGCGCCAGCCCGGACCCGAAAAGCTGCGCATTCACCCCCAGCAGCCGCCAGGCGCCGATCTCCATCGCGAAGCGATCGGTGCCGAAGCATGCATTCCAGCGCTCCACCCGCGCCTCATCGATGATCTGGGCCTTGTCCTGGCCGGGCGGTTCGTCACCGACATCATGGTTGCCCGGCAGCGCCAGCACCCGTGTGTGGAAGCGGGCGAGGCTGGCCTCGGCGAAATCCATTTCCGCATCGCTGTCGGGACCATTGATGCAGAGGTCACCGTTGATCACCACGGCTTTCGCCCCCACCGCATCGGCGGCATCCCGGGCGAGGCAGAAATTCTCCCAGAAGAAGCCATGGGTGTGGGACAGGTGCAGGTCCGAGAGGAAGACGATCCTGGTCATGGTGGGGGGCCTCAGGTGAAGGAAAGCTGGGAGGCGCGGAAATCCATGTAGTAGAGCGGCGGGTGGCTCCACTGGATGCTGCGCCGCTTCGCGAAGTATTCGCGCACGGGATAGAGGATCAGCGCCGGCGCCTCGGCCTCGAATTCATCGAGCAGCGCGAGCCAGAGGCGCTTGCGCTCGGCGGGCTCCACGGCGACGCGCAGCGCATCGACAATCCCGTTGAAGCGTTCGGGCTGCCAGAAGCCGCCCTGTTGCAGCGAGTATTCGCGGGAGAGATGCACCGCGAGCCCGCCACCGAGCGGGTCCGGGAAGCGGAAGGCGATGGAGGTCGGCCGAATATCGGCCCCGGGCTGCAGGACGGAGGCGAGATTCTCCCGCGTCTCCAGCTTCGTGTTGATGCCGCAGGCGGCCCACATCTGCTGGATGACCTGCACCGCCTGCAGCATCTGCAGGTAGTAGCCCGGCGCGATGCGGAGGATCAGTTCCTCACCGCGATAGCCGGCTTCGCGCAGCAGGCGTCGCGCCAGGTCCGGGTCGTGGCGGAAGCCGCGGCGGTTGGCGTCGTAGAGGTCGCCGAAGGCCGGGATCTGCAAGGCCGTCATCGGCCGGAAGGCCGGGCCCCACAGGCTGCGGCCGAGCATCTCGGTATCAACGGCATGGTTCAGCGCCCGCCGCACCCGCGCGTCGCGCAGCCAGGGCCGGCGCGTGTCGTAGTAGAGGATATGCGCGAAATCGAGCGCGACATCGACGCCCTCGATCCCCGGCTGCCGGTCCAGCCCCTCGATCTGCTCGGGCAGCAGGTTGGTCACCAGGTCGAAATCCCCGGCGCGGAGGCCGGCCAGGCGGGAGGAGGCTTCCGGCACGACGGTGAAGACCACCTGCTTCGCCGGCGGCCGGCCCTGCCAGTAGTCGTCATGCGCGTCCAGCACGGCCCGCTGGTCCCGCTGGAAGGCGGCGACGCGATAGGGGCCGCTGCCGATGGGCCGGGTCCGCATCCCGGCCAGGCCGGTCTCGCCATAGGATTTCGCCGAGTGGATCCAACCGCCATAGGCCGCCAGGCGCTGCGGCATCACCGCATCGGGGGTCTTGGTGCGGAATACCACGCGATGCGGGCCATCGGTCTCCACCCCCGCGAGATGCCCGAAATTCACCCGCCCCTCGAAGGTCTGCACCTGCGGGCCCCACATGCGTTCCGCCGAGAAGGTGGAGAGCACGTCCGCCGCCGTCAGCGCGGTGCCATCATGCAGGCGGACGCCTTCGCGCAGCGTCGCCACCCAGGTCAGCGCATCCTTCTGTTCCAGCGCCGTCGCCAGGAAGGGGGTCAGCCGCTGCCCGCCCTGCCGCGCCTCGGCCAGGAAATCGCGGCGCCAGAGCGTGTCGAAGACGTTGCTGGTGATCCGCAGCCCGACATTGGAAATCGCCTCCAGCGGTTCCAGCGTCGGCGGCAGGGCCTGCACGGCAACCCGCAGCACGGGCCGGGCGTCGGTCCCCTGGGCCTGGGCGAGGCGAGGCAGAAAGGCAGGCATCGCCACTGGCGTGAAGGCGGTGGCAAGCAGCGTGCGGCGATTCAGCGGCATGGAGGCCCTCCTTCGACGCGCCGCTTTTAGGCAGGCGAGACGACAGGGCGATGACAGGCCGGTGTGGGCTGCATGACGGCCATCCCGCGCTGTTCCCCGCTGGCGGGTTCCGCCGCCGGGGGGCGCGCTCTATATGCGGGAAGTGATGATCCCGTTCCGCAAGATGCATGGCCTGGGCAACGACTTCGTCGTGCTCGATGCCCGCGCCCGCAACCTGGGCCTCACGCCCAGCCACGCCGCCGGCATCGCCGACCGGCATTTCGGCATCGGCTGCGACCAGTTCATCGTCCTCGAACCGCCGCCCCCCGGGGCTGACGTCTTCATGCGCATCAGCAACCCCGATGGGTCTGAGGCCGGCGCCTGCGGCAACGCCACCCGCTGCATCGCGTCCCTGGTGGCGGAGGAGATGGGGAAGGATCGCGTGGTGGTCCGCACCATCGCGGGCGACCTGCCGGTCGAACGCCTGCCCGGCGGCCTGTGGCGCGCCGATATGGGCCCCGCCCGCCTCGGCTGGCAGGAGGTTCCCTTGGCGCGTGAGGCCGATACCCTGCACCTGCCGCTGGCGCGCGGCACGGTGGCGGACCCCGCTGCCTGTTCCATGGGCAACCCCCACGCCACCTTCTTCGTGCCGGACCTCGATGCCGTGCCGGTGACGGAGATCGGCCCTTCGCTGGAGCATGACCCGATCTTTCCGGCGCGGGCCAATATCGGTTTCGCGCAGATCCTGGCGCCGGACCGCATGCGGCTGGTGATCTGGGAGCGCGGCGCGGGGCTGACGCTGGCCTGCGGGTCCGGCGCCTGCGCCGCCATCGTCAACGCCCATCGGCGTGGGCTGACCGGCCGCCGCGCCACCGTCATCATGCCGGGCGGCGACCTCCTTATGGAATGGCGGGACGACGGCCATGTGCTGATGACCGGCCCCGTCGCCACCAGCTTCACCGGCAGCATCGACCTTTCGGCGTATGGGCCATGACCCCGGCGTCACCCGCCGTCGAACTCCTCACCTTCGGATGCCGCCTCAACACCTATGAGGCCGAGGCGATGCGCGACCTCGCGGGCAAGGCGGGCCATGCGGGCCGCACCCTCATCGTCAACACCTGCGCGGTGACGGCGGAAGCCGAGGCGCAGGCGCGCCAGGCCATCCGCCGGGCCGCGCGGCAGGACCCCGGCGCGCGCATCATTGTCACCGGCTGCGCCGCGCAGATCGCTCCCGACGCCTGGGGCGCGCTGCCGGGTGTCGAACGCGTCATCGGCAATGCGGAGAAGCTGCACCCCGCGACCTGGCAGGCCATCGCGCAGCCTGGCGCGCCCGTGGCGCCGGTGTCGGACATCATGCTGGCGCGGGAGACGGCCGCGCATCTCGTCACCGAATTCGCCGGCCGCGCCCGTGCCTTCGTGCAGGTGCAGCAGGGCTGCGACCATCGCTGCACCTTCTGCGTCATCCCCTTCGGGCGGGGCCCGTCGCGCAGTGTGCCGATTGGCGTCATCGTCGATCAGGTCCGCGCGCTGGTCGAAGCCGGCTACCGGGAAGTGGTGCTGACCGGCGTCGATATCACGAGCTACGGCCCGGACCTGCCCGGCCAGCCGAGCCTCGGCCAGACGCTGCGCCGCCTGCTGGCCCTGGTGCCGGGGCTGCCGCGCCTCCGGCTTTCCTCGCTCGACCCCGCCGGGATGGATGCCGATCTCTGGGCGCTGATCGCCGGCGAGGCGCGGCTGATGCCGCATCTGCACCTCTCGCTCCAGCACGGGGATGACCTGATCCTGAAGCGCATGAAGCGCCGCCATTCGCGTGCCGGGGCGCTGGCGCTGGTGGGACGCGCCCGCGCGCTCCGCCCCGATATCGCCTTCGGCGCGGACCTCATCGCCGGTTTCCCAACCGAGACGGAGGCGCAGTTTCGGTCGATGCTCGATCTGGTCGAGGAGGCCGGCATCAGCTTCCTCCACGTATTCCCCTATTCCGAGCGCCCCGGCACCCCCGCCGCCCGCATGCCCCAGATCCCTGTCCCGCTGCGCCGCGAACGCGCGGCGCGGCTGCGGGAAGCCGGGCGCCGCGCCGCGCGCGGTTTCTTCGCCGGCCGGGTGGGGCAGGTGGAGCAGGTGCTGCTGGAAGCCGGTGGGCGTGGCCACACCGAACACTTCGCCCCAATCCGCCGACCCCTCTCGGCCGGTGCGCCGGGCGAGGTGCGGCGGCTGGTGGTGGTGGGCGCCGATGATGACGGCCTGATCGCGGAGGCGGCGTAGAGTCCATGGCACTCAAGGGCCTCTGGGATCGTTTCCGCGGCCGCGACGCCGCGCCCGAGCCGGTGCCGCCGCCGCCAGCGCGGTTGGAGGCGCCGTCGGAGGCCGTGGAAGCACCCCCGCCGGTCGCACCAAACCCCGAGTCGGCCCCCGAACCGCCCCCCCCGCCGGAGCCGGTGACAGACGAAAATCCGGCGCCGGAGGAGGCCGCCAAGGGCGGCTGGTTCTCCCGCCTCAAGGCCGGGCTATCCCGCTCCACCGCGCGGCTGACCGACGCCATCACCACCGTCTTCCGCAAGCGCCGGCTCGATGATGAAGCGCTGGAGGAGTTGGAGGAGACGCTGATCGCCGCCGAT
>CANJXD010000155.1 GCA_947478535.1 Acetobacteraceae bacterium | reverse complement strand
TCCCGCGCCAGGCGCAGGATCAGCGCCCGCGGCGCATCCGGCATCTCCCGCACCACCTCGGCGATGGCGGCGCGCACCTCCACCGCCGCATCCTCCACGAGCAGGGACAGCGTGCCGGCGGAAAGCCGCGCCATGCGGTCCTGCGCGCCGGCATTCATGCGCGGCGCCAGCGCGGCGACGCGGCGCGCCACCACGGCGCGGATTTCCGCATCCCGGTCTTCCGCCAGCATTCGATCGGCGGCGGGCGGCGTCGCGGCATTGGCGGCAACGGCGCGACGGACCTCCGCCGCCGGGTCTGCAGCCAGATAGGTCAGCAGTTCTGGCGAGGTCGCCGCGGCGCTCGCCACCGCCGCGCGGGCCGCGGCATCGCCATGCCGCGCCGTATGGATCGCTGCCGCGGTCACCGCGCGGCCCCCTTTGCGCGCTTCACCGCATACATCGCGGCATCGGCCCGCGTGAGCAATTCCTCCGCCGCCTCCCCCTGCCGCGGCAGGGCGATGCCGAGGCTGGCACGCAGCGCACCATCCCCCGCTTCCGGATAGCCCGGCACCGCCCCCGGCGCCCCCAGACCGAGACTTCGCATCTGCGCTTCCTCCATCGTCTCCGCGCCATCCAACCACAGGCAGAATTCATCCCCACCGAGCCGCCCCGCCAGGTCCCATTCCCCGCAGGCGACCCGCAGCCGGTCCGCCATGCCGCGCAGCGCCGCATCGCCGGCGTCATGCCCGATGCGGTCGTTCAGCGGCTTCAACCCATCAAGGTCGATGAATACCAGTGCCCCGCCCCGCCCGCGGAGCCGGGCCGTCATGGCGGTGGCGAAGCCGCGGCGGTTCAGCAGGCCGGTCAGCCCATCCGTCAGCGCCGCGAGCGCCAGTTCCCGCTGGCGTTCCGCTTCCGCCCGCAGGGTCACCACCGGCAGGGCGAGCGCCAGCAGCAGATCCTGGTCATCGGCATCGAAGGCAGCGTGCCCTTCCGCCCGCCAGGCCATCAGCGCCGGCCCGCTCTCGGTCGCGGCCAGCGCGAGGCGCGATGGTTGGGCAAGCTTCTCCCCCGGCGGGGGCAGCCCCGCCACCGGCGCGGCCGCGCTGCCTTCGACGATCCGCCAGCGCCCGTCCTCCGGCACCAGCATCGCAACCCCCGCCGCACCCAGCGCCGCCGGCAGCGCCGCCAGCATCGCCTCCAGCGCCGCCGGCGCGCCGCCCTGCCGCTGGCCGAGCCGCAGCAGCCGCCCGAGCGCCGTCGCCCGCCGCAGGGCGCGGGCGGCGACATCGCCCATGCGTTCTTCCGCCGTCACGTCCCGCGCCGCGCCGCGCAGCCCACCGCCGAAGGGCACCACCGCGAATTCGAGGCAGGACGCCCCGCCATCGGCCCGGCGCAGCCACGCCTTGCCGCCGCGCATGGCCTGGTGCAGCCCGAAGGGCCCCGCCCCGCCATCCGCCAGCATCGCCTCCGCCGGGCGGCCGAGCCAATCCTCCGCCGCATGGCCCAGCACCTCCTCCGGCGCCAGGAAGACGAAGCATCCCGCGTCATCCGTCTCGAAGACGAAATCCGCCGCGAGCAGCGCGAAATCCCGCCACCGCGCGCGGCTGTCGATCAGCGCCGAGGCGAGATTGGCCTCGCCCGGCGCGCATTCCATGAGTCCATCCATGGCAAGGATGATGACGCCGACGCGGTGAATTCAGGGTTACCGCCGGCGCCCCGATCGCATGCTTTCATGCCCCGCCGCGCGCCGCGTTGACAGCACCGTCGCCCTGCCGCAAGGCTGCCCGTGTTTCCCTCTTGCCTTCCCCCTTGCCTTCCCCCCTCGCCAGGACGCGAAAGACGCCATGGACAAGACTGCCCTGCAGGCCCGCATCGAGGCGCTTTGGGCGCGCCGCGACACGCTGAACCCGCAGACCCTGGGCCCCGACCGCGCCGCGGTGGATGAGGCGCTTGAGATGCTCGATGCCGGCGGCGCCCGCGTGGCGGAACCCGATGGACAGGGTGGCTGGAAGGTCAACCAGTGGCTCAAGCAGGCCGTGCTGATGAGCTTCCGTCTGAACGACAGCAAGGTCATGGACACCGCCGCCGGGGCCTATGACAAGGTGGCGCTGAAGTTCGAGGGCTGGGGCGAGAACCGCTTCAAGGCCGCCGGCTTCCGCGCCGTGCCCGGCGCCGTGGTGCGTAAATCCGCCTACATCGCGCCCGGCGTGGTGCTGATGCCGTCCTTCGTCAATCTCGGCGCCTATGTCGATACCAACACCATGGTCGATACCTGGGCCACCGTCGGGTCCTGCGCCCAGATCGGCAAGAACTGCCACATCTCCGGCGGCGCCGGCATCGGCGGCGTGCTGGAGCCGTTGCAGGCGAACCCGGTGGTCATCGAGGATGACTGCTTCATCGGCGCCCGGTCCGAAGTGGCGGAAGGCGTGATCGTGGAGCGCGGCAGCGTGCTGTCCATGGGGGTCTATCTCGGCGCCTCGACGAAGATCGTCGATCGCGCGACTGGCGAGGTCTTCTACGGCCGCGTCCCCGCCTATTCCGTCGTCGTCTCCGGCACCATGCCGGGCAAGCCGCTGCCGGATGGCACGCCGGGCCCGAACCTCTACTGCGCCGTCATCGTCAAGCGCGTCGATGAACGCACGCGCTCCAAGACCAGCATCAACGAATTGCTGCGCGATTGAGGTTGGCCAGCCTCGCCCCCTGCCGAGAAGCGGGGGGTCGTGGCACTGCCGCGACGCTGAACGCTGGTCGGGGCGGGGGGCTTTCCAGCCTTCCCGGCCCTCCCCCTTCCGGGATGCCGATGACCACCACCGACCCCTTGCCCCTCGCCCAGGCGCTGATCCGCTGCCGGTCCGTCACCCCCGCGGATGACGGCGCCATGGCCGTGCTCGAAGCCGCCCTCGCACCACTCGGCTTCGCCTGCCATCGCCTCCGCTTCGGCGAGATCGAGAACCTCTACGCCCGCCGTGGCACCGCCGGCCCGCATCTGATGTTCGCCGGCCATACCGATGTCGTCCCCCCCGGCGCCGGGCCCTGGACCACCGATCCCTTCGGCGCGGAGGTCAAGGCGGGCACGCTCTACGGACGTGGCGCGACGGACATGAAAGGCGGCGTCGCCGCCTGGATCGCCGCCATCGCCGCCGCGCTGGGCCGCCGGCCGGACCTGCCCGGCAGCCTCTCCCTCCTCATCACCGGGGATGAGGAAGGCCCGGCCATCGACGGCACGGTGAAGGTCCTGGCCTGGCTGAAGGAACGCGGGGAAATCCCCGATGCCTGCCTGGTAGGGGAACCCACCAGCAAGATCGAGCTCGGCGATACCATCAAGGTTGGCCGGCGCGGCAGCCTCAACGCCGCCATCACCGTCCACGGCACCCAGGGCCACAGCGCTTATCCCCAGCGGGCGGACAACCCCATCCATCGCCTGGTCCGCGCCCTGCACGCGCTGACGGCCGAGCCGCTCGACCAGGGATCGCGCTTCTTCGAGCCTTCGACCCTGCAGGTTACCTCCGTCGATGTCGGCAATCCCGCCACCAACATCATCCCCGGCAGCGCCGCCGCCCGGCTCAACATCCGCTTCAATGACCATCACAGCGCCGCCAGCCTGACCGCGCGCATCCAGGCGGTGCTGGAGCAGCACGCCCCTCGGCATGACCTTGCCATCGAGTGTTCCGGCGAAAGCTTCCTCACCCAACCCGGCCCCTTCGTCGATGCGCTGGTCCGCGCCGTCCGCGCCGAATGTGGGCGGGAGGCAATGCTCGATACCGGCGGCGGCACGTCCGATGCCCGCTTCATCGCCCGCCACTGCCCCGTGGCCGAACTCGGCGCCGTGGGAGCGACGATGCACAAGGCCGATGAATGCACCCCGGTCGAGGAACTCCGCGCCCTGGCGCGTCTCTACGCCCGCGTGATCGAGGAGATGCTCGGCTGAGCGGCACCCCACCCGAGGGCGACATCCCCGAGGCGCCGGCACCGACGCCGACGGCTGCATCCGCATCCGCGTCCGCGCCCCCGCCGCCCCCGATGCGCCTCGTCATCTCCGCCGGCATCGCTGGTGCCTTCCTGCTCGCCCGCGGGCGGCCGGAGGGGTTGGCGCTGGTGGAAACCACGCCTGCCGGCGCCTGGCGGTCCTTCATCGCCGCCGCGATCTGCCTTCCCGCCTTCTTCGCACTGCGCGTCTTCGGCTGGGCGGATGAGGTGCCCGCCAATGGCATCCTGCGCCCCCTGGCGGCGGAGCTGATCGGCTACGTCCTTGGCTGGACGGCCTTCGCCCTCGCCTCCCTCCCGCTTGCCCAGGCCTGGGGGCGCCTCGGGCTATGGCCGCGCTTCATCGCGGCGTGGAACTGGATGAACGTCGTCCACTACCTGCTGTGGATCGCCCTCGCCTTGCCGCCGCTGCTTGGCCTGTCCGGCGTGCTCGTGCAGGGCGTTACCCTGGCCGGCTTCGGCTATGCGCTCTGGCTCGAATGGTTCATCGCCCGCCACGCGCTCGGCCTCAGTGGTCTTCGGGCGACCACCATCGTGATCCTCGACCTCGCCACCGGCATCTTCCTCTCGGGGCTGGTGCAGCGCCTGTCGATGGGCTGATCTCTCCACAACCGAGGCCCATCGGGGGAGGATCCCATCCATGCTGTCTGACGCCGAGGCGCTGCGCCGCTTTGCCATCGCCTGCGCGGAGGCCGCCGGCCTCGATACCGCCAAGGCCACCGCGGTGGCGGAAGTGCTGCTCGAAGGCGACCTGATGGGCCATGACACGCACGGCCTGGCGCTGCTCACGCCCTATCTCGATAGCCTCGCCGCCGGGGACATGCAGGCGGAGGGCGATCCCACGATCATGGCCGCGACGCCGGTCGTGGAAACCTGGGACGGCCGCAAGCTGCCCGGCCCCTGGCTGGTGCGCCGCGCCATCGCCCGGGCGCAGGCCATGGCGGCGGAATTCGGCATGGGGGCCGTCAGCATCGGCCGCTGCCACCATATCGGCTGCCTCGCCGCCTATGGTCCGCCCGTCGCGGCAGACGGGCAGATGCTGATCCTCACCTGTTCGGACCCGGCGACGGGCAGCGTCGCCCCCTGGGGCGGCACGCGGCGGCTCTATACCCCGAACCCACTCGCCGCCGCCTGGCCGACGCCGGCCGGCCCCTCGATCATCGACGTCTCCATGTCCAACACGACGAATGGCATGACGGCGCGGAAGCGCGCTGAGGGCAAGCGCTTCGACCACCCCTGGCTGCTGGACGGCGAAGGCACCCCAACCGATGATCCCAACGCCTTCTGGGCCGAGCCCCCGGGCACGCTGCTGCCGCTCGGTGGTGCGGAAGCCGGGCACAAGGGCTATGCGCTCGGCCTGCTGGTCGAAGCCCTGACCAGCGCGCTGGCCGGCCATGGTCGCGCCGATGCACCCACGGGCTGGGGCGCTTCCGTGCTGGTGATGGTGCTGGACCCCGCCCGCTTCGGCGGCACCGCCGCCTTCACGCGGGAGACCGGCTGGATGGCAGACGCCGTCCACGCCAACCCGCCCCGCCCGGGTGGCGAGGCGCCCCGCCTGCCCGGCGAACGCGCCATGGCCCGCCGCGCAGCGGCGCTGGCGGAGGGTGTCGCCCTGCACCCCGGCATCCCGCCGGCCCTGGCGAAGCTGGCGGCGCGGTATGGGGTGCCGGCGCCCTGACCCGCTAAACCCAGTCCGGTTCGGGCTGGTAGCGCGCATAGCGAAACACTAGGCCATCCGGCGGCGCCGTCATGCCGGATTTCGTGCGGTCCCGCCCTTCCAGCAACTGGCGCGGCCAGATGACGGGGCGGCGCCCAGCGCCGACTTCCGCCAGGGTGCCCACCAGGTTCCGCACCTGGTGGTGCAGGAAGCTCCGCGCCTCCGCGATGATCACCACCTCCTCGCCGATGCGCGACACATCCAGCCGGTCCAGCGTCCGCAGCGGTGATTTCGCCTGGCAGGAGGCGGCGCGGAAGGCGGAAAAATCATGCCGGCCAAGCAGGCCCTGCGCCGCTTCATGCATCGCAGCAGCGTCCAGCGGATGCTTCACATGCCACACCCGCGCCTGCTCCAGCGCCGGGCGGGATCGCCGGTTGAGGATGCGGTAGCGGTAGCCCCGGCCGATGCAGTCGAAGCGCGCCGACCAATCCTCCGCGACGCGCGCCGCCGCCGTGACGACGACGGGATGCGGGACGGAGCGGAAATTCAGCGCCTCCCGCACCCGTTCCGGCGGCAGGTCCATGGCGATGGCGATATCGGCGACGGCGGCTTCCGCATGCACGCCGGCATCGGTGCGCCCGGCGGCCGTGGCCACCGGAAATTCCCCGCCATTGAGGAAGGCCGCCGCTTCCTCCAGCACCTTCTGGACACTGGGGAGATCCCCCTGCCGCTGCCAGCCGACGAAGGGGGATCCATCATATTCCAGCCGCAGCGCGTAGCGCGGCATCAGCGCAGGACCGTGCCCGGCACCATCGGGAAGCCCCGCAGGAAGGCATCCGCCGGCATCGCCGCGCGCCCCGCGCGTTGCAGCCGGGTCAGGCGCACAGCCCCGACGCCGCAGGCGATGGTGGGCGCGGCGCCCAGCACCGTGCCCGGCGCCCCATTGCCGTCCACGGGTTCGGCGGCGTGGACGCGGACGACCTCCTCCCCCATCAGGAAGAAGCAACCGGGCCAGGGGTTCATCGCGCGGATGCGCCGATCGAGCGCCGACGCATCCTGCCACCAGTCGATCCGCCCATCCTCCTTCGCCAGCTTCGGCGCATAGGTCACGCCTTCCTCGGGCTGCGGCGCCGGCGCGGGGTCCTCGGCCAGGGCGCGCAGCACCAGCGGACCGCCGATCGCGGCGAGTGCGTCATGCAATTCGGGCGTCGTCATGCGGGGCGTGATGGGCACGACCTGGCGCAGCAGCATCGGGCCGGTATCGAGGCCTTCTTCCATCCGCATGATGGTGATGCCGGTCTCGGCATCCCCATGCAGGATCGCCGCCTGGATCGGCCCCGCCCCGCGCCAGCGCGGCAGCAGCGAGGCATGGATGTTGAGGCAGCCGCGCCGGGGCGCCTCCAGCATCGCCGGGGGCAGGATCAGCCCATAGGCGGCGACCACCGCGACATCGAGGTCAAGCGCCCGGAAAAAATCATGCTCCGCCGCATCCTTCCGCACCCGCGCAGGTGTCCGCACGGGCAGGCCGAGCTCCAGTGCCGCCCGATGCACCGGGCAGGGCGTTTCCTTCTGCCCCCGCCCGGCCGGCTTGGGCGGCTGGGTATAGACGCAGACGATCTGGTGCCCTGCCTGATGCAGCGCCCGCAGCGCCGGGACCGAAAAATCCGGGCTGCCCATGAAGGCGATGCGCATGCTCACGCCCTCAGGCGACGGGGGCCGGGGCCGGGGCCGCCGGCCGGTTCGCGGAGCGCGCTCACTCGTTCTCCAGCGCCTTCGCCT
The DNA here is from genome assembly GCA_947478535.1 of Acetobacteraceae bacterium. The sequence goes on along the minus strand of CANJXD010000155.1, from coordinate 3,460 downwards.
TCAGCTCCTTCGCCAGCTTCCGCAGCATCATGTTCCGCTTCAGCGCCGAGAGGTGATCGACGAACAGCACGCCGTCGAGGTGGTCGAGCTCATGTTGCAGGCAGGCGGCCAGCAGCCCCTCCCCCTCGATCTCCCGCTTTGCGCCGGTGAGGTCGAGGTACGCCACCTTCACCCGCCCGGGGCGCGTGACTTCCGCGAATTGGTTGGGCAGGGACAGGCAGCCTTCCTCCCGCGTCGCCATGTCCCGGCTGACCGCCGTGATCACGGGGTTCACCAGCACGAGCGGCGCGGGCTTGTCGCCTTCCTGCAGGTCGATCACCACCAGGCGCAGCAATTCCCCCACCTGGGGCGCGGCCAGACCGATGCCCGGCGCGCGGTACATCGTGGCCAGCATGCGTTCCGCCAAAGGGCCGATATCCGACGCCGCCTGCACGGCCTTCGCCTTGGCCCGCAGCTTCGGGTCCGGCACGAACAGGATAGGCATCACCGCGGCCGTGGTCGGCGGTGGCGTGAATGGCGGCTTTTCGGTCTCGGTGGTCATTGGGCCCTGGTCCGCCCGCCTGGCGGGCCTTCTGCAAGTGACGGTTCGGAGAGGTAGCCCCGCGCCGCACCCCTTGCAACGGCGCCCCATGCCGCCAAAATCCCTTTCCACGGGGTGCCACTCGGGCCCCGGGTCACCAAGGCTTCGCTCCTGAGCGAGGAGGCAACAGACTAGAATGTCCCGTCCATCCGTCTTCGGCTCGCCGCTGTTCCTCGGCTTCGACCATCTCGAACAGATGCTCGACCGCGTGCAGAAATCCGCCGATGGCTACCCACCCTACAACATCGAGCAGACCGGGGAGACCCGGCTCCGCATCACCCTCGCCGTCGCTGGTTTTTCGATGGATGACCTCCAGATCACGCAGGAGGACAACCAGCTCGTCATCCGGGGCCGGCAGCGCGATGAGTTGGATGGCCGCATCTTCCTCCATCGCGGCATCGCGGCCCGCCAGTTCCAGCGCGCCTTCGTGCTGGCCGAGGGGATCGAGGTTGAGGGCGCGTGGCTCGACAACGGCCTGCTGCATGTGGATCTCCGCCGCCCCGTGCCGGAAGTTCGCGTCAAGACCATCGAGATCGCGACCCGCGGCAATGGCGCCCAGCGCCCCGTCGTCGGGCCGCTGATGGAAAGCCGCACGAAGGAGGGGTGATCGCCCCCTTTGCCACCATCCAACCCGGGCACGGGCCGCTGCAGGCCGCGCCGCAAGGAGTTGACCATGACCGACCACGACAGAGACCACGAACCCTCCCATGACGGCCCCCGCGGCGAGGGCTGGAGCTTCCTCTCCTCCCAGACCTTGCGCACCCTCTCGACGCGCGATTTCGCCATGCTGGGCAATGACGCCGTCGCCTATCTTCGCCCCATGGTGCTGAACGGCGCGCGCGCCTTCGCCATCCACGCCGCCGACGGCACCCCCATCGGCACCGCGCAGGATGTGCTGCACGGCGCCGCCGCGATCCGCCAGCACGACATGGAACCCGCCCTGGTCAACTGATTGGGGTCAATTGACCCGGCGGCCCTTCGCAACCTAGCCTCCCCCCGGCAAAAACCGGGGGGAGTCATCGCCATGGCGATCGCACGTCGTCACGTCGTCGGGCTGGCCTCCGCGCTACTCGCCGCGCCCTCCGTCGTGGGCGCCCAGGGCACGCCGCCGCTCCGCCTGCTGGTGCCGTTCCCGCCCGGCGGGTCCGTCGATATCGTCGCCCGCATCATGCAGCCGAAGTTGCAGGAGCTTCTGGGCCACCCCGTCACCATCGAGAATCGCGGCGGCGCCGGCGGCATGATCGGCGCCGAGGCCGTGGCCCGCGCTACCCCCGATGGCAGCGTGCTCGTTGCCGGCAACATCGCGACGCATGCCATCAACGCCGCGGTCTATGAGCGCATGGCCTATGACCCCGTGGCCGATTTCACCCCCGTCACCCTGGTCGCCCATGTCGAATTCATGCTCGCCGTCCACCCGGAAATCCCGGTCCGTACGGTGGCGGAACTGGTCGCCTTCGCCCGCGCCAACCCGACCCGCCTGACCTACGCCTCCGCCGGGTCCGGCAGCCTGCCGCACCTGCTGACGGAAATGCTGAAGCGCGCCGGTGGCGGTCTGCCGATCGAGCATGTGCCCTTCCGCGGCGGCGGCCAGTTGCTGATCGACCTGACGGGGGGCCACGTTTCCATGGCGATCGCCGATGTCGCCGGCCTCACGCCGCATGTCCGCGCTGGCCGCCTGCGCGGCATCGCGGTGGCCGGCGCCCGGCGCAGCGCCGTCCTGCCGGAATTGCCGACTCTGGGAGAAACCTTGCCGGGCGTGGAGGGCACCGCCTGGCACGCCATCTTCGCCCCCGCCCGCACCCCGCCGGAGATCGTCACCCGGCTCAACGCCGCCCTCGTCGCCACGCTGCGCGACCCCACCGTCCAGTCCCGCATGCGCGCGGCCGGCACCGAGCCCGTCGGCAGCACCCCTGCCGAGCTCGCCACCTTCCAGCGCGCCGAACTCGCGAAATGGGCCGAGATCGCCAAGGCCGTGGGGGCGAAGGCGGAGTAACACAACAGGGACTTGCCCCCCGGCCCCGGTCCCGGCATTGCCGGTGCCACGCGCGCCTCTCTCCGGCGCGCCCCGGCAGGAACCCTCCCATGCCCTTCAAGCCCGCGCCTGATTTTGACCTGGTGGTGATCGGTGCCGGCGCCGCGGGTCTGTCCGCCGCAGCACTCTCCGCCGCCCTCGGCCTCAAGGTCGCGCTGATCGAGCGGGGGCTGATGGGCGGTGATTGCCTGAATTTCGGCTGCGTCCCGTCCAAGGCCATGCTCGCCGCCGCCCATGCCGTGGGCCAGGTGCGCCGCGCCGGCCGCTTCGGCATTCGCCTGCCCGAACCCGTGATCGACTGGGCCGCACTCCGCGCCCATATCCGCGGCACCATCGACGCCATCGCGCCCACGGATTCCGAGGCCCGCTTCCGCGCCATGGGGGTGGAGGTGATCCGCGCCTCCGGCCATTTCGTCGCCCCCGACATGATCGAGGCCGGCGGGCGGCGCCTGACCTTCCGCCGCTGCGTCATCGCCGCCGGCAGCCAGGCCGTGGTGCCCGCCATCCCCGGCCTCGGCCCCGTCCCCTGGCTGACCAATGAGACGATCTTCGACCTGGAGGACGCGCCGGGCCACCTCCTCATCCTCGGCGGCGGCCCGATCGGGCTGGAAATGGCCCAGGCCCATGCCCGCCTCGGCTGCCTCGTCACCGTGATCGAGGCCGGCAGCATCGCCGGCCGGGACGACCCCGAACTGGTGGACGGCCTGCGCCGTGTGCTGGTGGAGGACGGCATCACCCTGCGGGAAGGCGCGAAGCTGGCGAAGGTCGAACCCGATATAGCCGCCGGCATCGGCCTGGTCGCCATCCTCGACGACGGCACCCGCATCGCCGGCACACACCTTCTGCTG
>CANJXD010000154.1 GCA_947478535.1 Acetobacteraceae bacterium | reverse complement strand
TGTGGACAGCGTGGACGGGCTACGCCCGCCCTCGCTGACCACAGGCCCATCAGCAGCGTCAGAATGATCGATCTTTTTCATACTGGACATCATCGTTCCGGTCTCTCCTCGGACAAATGGGTGTCCAGAGAAAACGGGTGCAGCTCAAGCGCGGCAGGTCCTGCGTCGCGCCCAGGTAGCCCGGCGGCACCGGGCTCACCCAGGGTGTCGCTACATCCAGCCCAACGAAGCGGGCGATGGCCAGCGGGTCGATGGCGTGCTGCACCGCGAGGCGCACGCGCGGATCGTTCAGCGGCGGCGTGCGGCTGCTGATCAGCAGCGTGCGGAACTCCCCGGGGGAGAAGACGTCCACCACCGCATTCGGCTGCGCCCGCATCCGCTCCACCCAGCGCTGTTCGCGCCTGCCGCTGATCATGTCCAACTCGCCGGCGGTGAAGGCCAGCTCCCGCGTCGCGTCGGAATTGATGAAGCGCAGATCCAGCGCGCGCAGTGCCGGCCGGCCGCGCCAATGGTCATCGAAGGCCACCATGCGGGCCTGCGCCCCGGCGGAGCGTTCCATCCGGAACGGCCCGGTACCCTGCTGGAACCCCGCCGCATCAGAACGGCGAGAGACGATGAGGCCGCCATGATAATTGGCGAAGAGCCCCTGCGCGCCGGCCACCGGTTCGCGCAGCGTCACGCGCACGGTGCGCGCATCCACCAGCTCGAACGCCGTCACCGCGGCATAGTCGCCGGCGAAGCTGCTGCGCTGCGCATCGGCGGACCGGCGCAGCGAGAAGACGACATCCTCCGCGTCCAGCAGGCTGCCATCATGAAAGCGCACCCCGGCGCGCAGGTGGAAGGTGAAGACCTTGCCGTCGGCGGAGCGTTCATAGCGTTCGGCGAGATCGGGCTCGATCTGCGCGGGGTCGGCGGAGCCAGGCGGGAAGCGCAGCAGACCGTCATAGGCCCAGGATGCCGGCACCTTGTCCTGGGATGCGTTGGCGCGATGCGGGTCCGTCGTGCCCATCGTATCGGCGATCATGCCAATGCGCAGCGTCTGAGCGGGCGCGAGGCCCGGCATGCCTCCGATAGCGATCCCCAAGGCCGCCGCTGCCAGCCGAATTCTTCTCATCATCCGCTCTCCCCACCTTGTGCTGGCTTGCAGGATGCCGCTGGGCGGGCCACCCTCGCAACCATGGAACGCTATGATATCGCGATCATCGGCGGTGGCATGGTTGGCACCGCCATTGGCTTTGGCTGCGCCGAACGCGGCGCCCGCGTCGTCGTGCTGGATGAGGGTGATGTGGCGCTCCGCGCCTCACGCGGCAATTTCGGCCTGGTCTGGGGCCAGTCCAAGGGCGATGGCATGCCGCCCTATGCCGAATGGACGCGCCAGAGCATCCGCATGTGGCCGGCGCTGGCCGAACGCGCCTCAACCCTGGCGGGGCGGGAGGTGCAATATCGCGCGACCGGCGGGCTCGGCTTCTGCCTCGATGAGAAGGAACTCGAGGCGAAGACGAATTTCGTCCGCCGCCGCCACAATGACGGCCACGCCACCCTGCGGATGCTGGACCGGCGGGACCTGCTGGAGTTGATGCCGGGCTGCCCGCTGGGGCCGGAGGTGCTGGGCGCCAGCTTCGACCCGGCCGATGGGCATGCGGACCCGCTGACCTTGCTGCACGGCCTGCATGCCGGGCTGCGCCAGGCCGGCGGCACGCACAGCCCCGGCGCGAAGGTGGTGGCGATCACACCGCTTGGCGGCGTCTATCGCGTGACGCGCGCGGATGGCGCGATGCTGGAAGCCGCGAAGATCGTGGTCGCCGCCGGGGTCGCCACCACGCCGATCGCGGCGATGGTCGGCATCGATGTGCCGGTGCGCCCCGTGCGCGGCCAGAACATCGTCACCGAACGCTGGGCGTCGATCCTGCCGCTGCCGGCCAGCGCCCTGCGCCAGACGGGCGACGGCACGATCCAGATCGGCGTGACCAATGAGGATGACGGCAGCTTCGAGATCGCAACGACGACCGCCGCCCTGGCGAAGATGGCCGCGCGGGCCATCCGCGTGCTGCCCGCCATCGCCAGCGCCCGCATGGTGCGAAGCTGGGCGGCGCTGCGGCCGATGACGCCGGATGGCTTCCCCGCCTATGCCGAAAGCGCCACCCATCCCGGCTGCTTCCTCGCGGTCTGCCATTCCGGCGTCACCCTCGCCGCCGTGCATGCCGGCCCGCTGGCGGCGGGCATCCTCGCCGGCCGCCTTCCCGCACACGCCATCGACCTGCATCCGGACCGTTTCCGGGGGATGACCCATGTTTCGTCGCACTGAGCCCACCGACTGCACCATCCAGTGGGAGGGGCGGGAGATCGCGGCGCGCGAGGGCGAAAGCCTCGCCACCGCGCTGCTCGCCGCCGGTGTCTCGACCTTTCGCGAAACCCCCGTCACCGGCGCGGCGCGTGGCCCGCTCTGCCTGATGGGCGCCTGCTTCGATTGCCTGGTGGAAGTCGATGGCGTGCAGAATACTCAGGCTTGCCTGACAGCGGTGCGCCCCGGCCTTTCCGCCGCGATGCAGCGCGGCGCGCGGCATTTCGAGGCGGAGGACGCGGCATGAGCGCCGTCGATATCCTCGTCCTCGGCGCCGGCCCCGCCGGCATGGCCGCCGCCACCGAGGCGCGCGCGCGCGGCCTTTCGGTGCTGCTGCTGGATGAGAACGAGTTGCCGGGCGGGCAGGTGCATCGCGCTGTGGAAAGGCGGGCGGCGAAGGATGACCAGGACCGGGACGGCGCTGCCCTCGTCGCGGCCTTCCGCGCTTCCGGCGCCGAATACCACGCCAGTGCCACGCTCTGGGCCGTGGAGCCCGGCGGCAAGGTCTTCTGGTCCGAGGGCGGTGAGGCCCGCAGCGCCACGGCGCGGCGCCTGATCCTCTGCGCCGGCGCGACGGAACGGCCGATGCCGATCCCCGGCTGGACGCTGCCCGGGGTGATGAGTGTCGGCGCCGCGCAGATCGCGCTGAAGACGGGCGGGCTGATGCCGGATCGCGGCACATGGATCGCGGGGCAGGGGCCGCTGCTGTGGCTCTACGCCAACCAGGCGCTGGCCAAGGGTGGGAAGATCGCCGGCATCGTCGATCTCTCGCCGCCCGGTGGGCTTTCCCGCGCGTGGCGGCATCTGCCGAATGCGATGCGGGCGCCGGAATATCTGCTGAAGGGGCTCCGCTGGCAGCGCGCGGTCCGTGCCGCCGGCGTGCCGGTCATCCGCGCCACGACGATTGCCGCGGAAGGGGAGGGCGCCTTGCAGCGCATCCTCATCGATGGCGAGCCGCACGCCGCGAGCCTGCTGCTGCTGCATGATGGCGTCGTGCCGAACACCCAGGTCACCCGCGCCATCCCCGGCCTGAAACATGTGTGGGACGGCGCCCAGCACTGCTTCCGCCCGATGATCGACATCTGGGGCAACACCACCGCCACGTCGGTGATGGTGGCCGGCGACAGTGGCGGCATTGGCGGTGCCCGCGCCGCGGCGCTCTCCGGCCGTCTCGCGGCCCTGGAATGCGCGCATGCCCTGGGGGTGCTGAGCAAGGACCAGCGGGATGCGGAGGCCGGCCGGACGCGGCTTGAACTGAACCGGCAATTGGCGCCGCGCGCCTTCCTCGATGCGCTGTTCCCGCTGCTGCCCGCCGCCGCGATCGCCGATTCCACCATCATCTGCCGCTGCGAGGAAGTGACGGCGGGACGCCTGCGCGGTGCCGTGGCGCTCGGCTGCCTCGGTGCCAACCAGACCAAGGCCTTTACCCGCGCCGGCATGGGCCCCTGCCAGGGCCGTATCTGCGGGCCGGCCGTGCATGGTGTGATCGCCGCGGCACGGGGCGCCGACCCCGCGACGGTGGATCCCTTCCGCACGCGCTTCCCCACCAAGCCGCTGACGCTTGGCGAATTGGCGGCACTGTCCCGGTGACCCGCAAGGCGGTTGTCATCGGCGGGGGCCTGCACGGCCTGTCCACCGCGCTGCACCTGCAACGCACGCCGGGCTGGCAGGTCACACTGCTGGAGCGCCGCCATGTCGGGCGCCATTCCTCCGGCGTGAATGCCGGCGGTGTCCGCCGCCTCGGGCGGGACCTGCGGGAGATCGCGCTCTCCGTCGTCGCCGCCGAGATGTGGCAGAACATCGAGAAGATCGTCGGTGATGATTGCGCTTTTCGCGCCACCGGCCAGGTGAAGGTCGCGGAAAGCGAGGCCGACATGGCGAAGAACCAGGCCCGCGTCGATGAGGTTCGCGCCCTCGGCTGGATGCATGAGGAAATGGTGGACCAGGCCGAGGTCCGCCGGCTGCTGCCCGGCATCGCGCCGCATGTGGTCGGTGCGCTGGTGACGCGGGATGATGGCTCGGCCGATCCGATGCGGACCGTGATGGCCTTCCGCACCGCCGCCGCCGCCGCCGGCGTCACCCTCATCGAAGGGGTTTCGGTTACCGGCCTTCGCCCGACCGCCGATGGCACCATCATCGTCGAGACCGATCAGGGACCGCACGAGGCGGAGCGTGTGGCGAATTGCGCCGGCGCCTGGGCGACGCGCGTGGCCCGCATGGCGGGCGAGGAAATTCCCTGCAACGTCAAGGCGTCCATGATGATCGTCACGGAACGCCTGCCGCATTTCTGCGACCCGACCGTGGGCGCCACGGCGCGATCGCTGTCCTTCAAGCAGACCCAGAGCGGTACCGTCGTGATCGGCGGCGGCCATCAGGGCCGCAATGATGTGGAGGCCGAGACCTCCACCGTGCTGTTCGACAGCCTCGCCCACGCCGCCCGCATTTCTTGCGAACTCTACCCGCGGATGAGGCAGGCCCGCATGGTGCGAAGCTGGGCTGGGATCGAGGCCAAGACGCTGGACGAAGTGCCGATCATCGGGGAGAGCGCCACCCTGCCGGGGCTGTTCCATTCCTTCGGTTTTTCCGGCCACGGCTTCCAGCTTTCGCCGGCGGCTGGCGCGGCCGTGGCCGAGCTGCTGGCGCGCGGGGCCACCAACCTGCCGATCGCCGCTTTCCATCAGGACCGCTTCCGTCCGAAGGGTACCGCCTGATGCGTCGCCTGTGGCTTGTGATGGCGCTGCTGCTGGCCAGTGCCGGCAGCGCCTTGGCCTGGCCCAACCAGCGCGTGCTGATCGTTGTGCCCTTCCCCGCCGGCGGGACCACGGATGTGCTCGCGCGGATCGTCGGGCAGCGGCTTGCCGAGATCTGGGGTGTGCCAGTGATCGTGGAAAATCGCGGCGGTGCCGCGGGCAATCTCGGCACCGCGAGCTTCATCCGCCAGACTGCCGATGGCCACAGCTTCCTGCTCCATACCTCATCGTTGACCGTCGCGCCGGCGGTCTATCGCAGCCCCGGCTTCGATGTGCTGCGTGACCTTGAGCCCGTGACCTCGGTCGGCAGCGTGCCGTTCCTTCTCGTGGTGAACCCGGCGGTACCGGCGCGCAACCTGCCGGAACTGGTGGCGCATCTGCGCGCCAATCCGGGACGGCTGAGCTATGCCTCCAACGGCGCGGGATCGATCGTGCATCTCGCCATGGAATTGCTGCTGCGCGATGTCGGTGGCCTCGACGTGACGCATATCCCCTATCGCGGCAGTGCGCCGGCGGTGAATGACCTGCTGGGCGGGCAGACCCAGATGATGGTGGAGTCCGTGGTGACCCTGCTGGAGCATGTCCGCACCCAAAGGTTGCGCGCCATCGCCACCACCGGCACCACCCGCATCGCCAATCTGCCGGATCTGCCGACAGTGGCGGAAGGCGGCGTCGCGGGTTATGAGGCCGGCAGTTGGTATGGGCTTTTCGCACCCAAGGGCGCTTCACCCGCGACCGTCGCTCAGTTGCAGGCGGATGTCGCGCGCGTGATCGCCATGCCGGATATCAGGGCGCGTCTGGCGGCGCTGGGCGCCGAGGGCGGGGGAGAGACCTCCGCGGCCTTCGGCGCGGCAGTGGCGGCCGATCTGCTGCGGTGGAACGGCGTGGCGCGGGCCATCAACCTCAGCCTGGACTGAGCCGGCTTGAAGGCAGCGCCTGGCTGGCGCACCCTGGCCTAGCATGACCCAACCAGCCCTCGAACTCGCCGGCCTCCGTACCGAATTCCGCATCAACGGCCAGTGGCACCCCGCCGTCCGCGACCTCTCCCTCACGCTGATGCGGGATGAGACGCTGGCGCTGGTGGGGGAAAGCGGCTGCGGCAAATCGGTCACCGCCCTGTCCGTCATGGGGTTGGTGCAGCCGCCCTACGGCCGCGTGGCGAAGGGCCGCATCCTGCTGGATGGCAAGGACATCTCCGGGCTTTCCGAACATCAGCTCGAAGCCGTGCGGGGCGACCGCATGGCGATGATCTTCCAGGAACCGATGACGTCGCTGAACCCCGTGATGACGGTGGGCGATCAGGTCGCGGAATCACTCCGCATCCATCGGGGCCTGGACCGCAAGGCGGCGCTGGACAAGGCGCGCCTGCTGTTCGAGGAAGTGAAGATTCCCTCCGCCGCGCAGCGTCTTGGCGAGTATCCACACCAGTTCTCCGGTGGCATGCGCCAGCGCGTGATGATCGCCATCGCCCTGGCGTGTGAGCCCGCGGTGCTGCTGGCGGATGAACCGACGACGGCGCTGGATATGACGATCCAGGCCCAGGTGCTCGGCCTGCTCGCGGATCTGCGGGCGAAGCACGGCATGGCGGTGCTGTTCATCACCCACAACCTCGGCGTCGTCGCGCAGATCGCCGACCGGGTCGCGGTGATGTATGCCGGCGAGATCGTCGAACAGGGGCCGGTCGCCGCGATCTTTGCCAACCCCCAGCACCCCTATACCCGCGCGCTGTTTTCCGCGATCCCGCGCCTCGATGCCGCCGGCCAGGCGCTCTCTGCCATTCCGGGCCGCGTGCCGCCGCTGGATGCGATGCCAGCGGGCTGCCGCTTCGCACCCCGCTGTCCGCTGAAGCGCTCTGGCTGCGAGCAGGAACAGGTGCTGGCGGAAGTCGAGCCCGGCCACGCCGCGCGCTGCCATGTCGCGACAGGGAAGGTTGCTGTGAATGCTTGATCCAGTCGGCCGTGTTGTCCTCATCACCGGCGCCACGCGCGGTATTGGGCGGGAAGTGTTGCGGCGGCTGCATGGCGCGGGCTGGTTCGTCAGTGCCGGCATCCGCGGCACCTCCGCGCGCCTCACCGCCGGGCCGGACCTCATGCTGCATCACTGGGATGCGGAGGAGGAAGGCGCTGCCGAGGATTGGGTCGCCGCCACGATGACGCGCTTCGGCCGTATCGATGCCGTGGTGAATGCCGCCGGCATCAATCCCATGGCGAAGCTGCTCGATCTCGACGAGGCGCCGCTCGAGCAGCAATGGCGCGTGAATGTGAAGGCACCGCTGCGCCTCATCCGCGCGGCCTGGCCGCATCTCGTCGCGGCGAAGGAAGGGCGCGTGGTGAACATCGCCTCGCTTTCCGGCAAGCGCGTCGCGGGGGAGAACCTCGGCTACACCATGAGCAAATTCGCCGTCGTCGCGCTGACGCAGGACGTGCGGCGCCTCGGCTGGGAACACGGCATCCGCGCCACCGCGCTCTGCCCCGGCATGGTCGCCACCGACATGACGAAGGCCTTTCCCTATCCGCGGGAGAAGATGAGCCGGCCGGAGGACGTTGCCGCGCTGGTCGAAATGGTGCTGCGCCTGCCGAACACGGCCTCGGTCGGAGAGTTGCGCGTGAATTGCCGGTTCGAGGCCTTGATGTGATGCTGAAGCGCCTCGTCGATCAGGACCGGCCGGAGATCACGCTGGCGGTTGATGGTGTCGCCATCCAGGCGCGGCAGGGCGATACGCTGCTGACGGCGCTGCTCGCCGCCGGGCTTGGCCATGTCCGCACCAGTGAATTCGGCGATGGCGGCCGCGCCGGCTTCTGCTGGATGGGCGCCTGCCAGGATTGCTGGGTCGTCGTCGAAGGCGCCGGCGTGCGCCGCGCCTGCGGCACGCTCGCCGAGGCGGGCATGATGGTGACGCGCCGATGAGCGCGCCGAGGGTCGTCGTGGTTGGCGCCGGCCCCGCCGGTATCCGCGCCGTGGAACAGTTGGTTCGCTCCGGCATCGCCCCGGTCTGGATCGAGGAAGCGCCCGATGGTGGCGGCCGCATCACCCAGCGCCCGCCGCCTGGCTTCACGCGCAGCAAGCGCGCGCTGTATGGCGCCGATGCCGGACGTGCCACGCGGCTGCACGCGATGCTGGATGCGCTGAAGCCGCGCGTGGAGTGGCGGCCGGATACGCTGGTGTGGAACATCCGCCCCGGCGCCCGCACCCTGCACACCATCACCGGCGGCACGACGCAGGGCGAGGTGGCCTACGACGCGCTGATCCTCTGCACCGGGGCGATGGATCGCACGGTGCCGATGCCGGGATGGACGCTGCCGGGGGTGACCACGCTTGGTGGCGCGCAGGTGGCGCTGAAATCGCAGGGCGTGGCGATCGGCGCGAGGCCCGTGCTGATGGGCAGCGGCCCGCTGCTGCTGCTGGTCGCGCTGCAATACATCAAGGCCGGTGCGCCCCCCGCCCTCGTGCTGGATACCACCGGCTTCGCCCGCAAGGCCTTCGAGACGGCGGGCCTGTTGTGGAACGCGCCGACCTTCCTGCGCGGCATGTGGATGGACGTGAAGCTGCGGTTTTCCGGCGTGCCCTTCGTGGAGGATGCGACACCGGTTGCGATTGAAGGCAGTGGCGCCGTCTCCGCCCTGCGCTGGCGCGATTCCGGATGGCGCGAACACACCACGCCCTGCGATGCCGTCGCCATGGGCTGGGGCCTGAAGCCGGAGGCGCAATTGGCCGACCTCGCCGGCATTCCGTTCGACTATGACGGCGCGCAACAGAATTGGGTGCCGCGCAAGGATGAAGCAGGGCGCAGCGCGCAGCCCGGCATCTACCTCGCGGGCGATGGCGCTTCCATCGGTGGCGCCGATGTCGCGGAGATGACGGGCGCGCGGGCGGCGCTTGCGCTGCTGGCGGACCATCATTTGCCGGCGGACCTTGCCCTCATCCATCACCTCGATGGCCGGCTGCGGACGGAAGCGCGGTTCCGCGCCGCGCTCGATCGTGCCTTCCCCTATCCCGCCAAGCTCGCCCGCGCGATGGCGGATGACGTGCCGGTCTGTCGCTGCGAATGGATCACCGCAGGCGAATTGCGCGCGGCGGCGGCGGCGGAAGCGCCGGAGCTCAATCGTGCCAAGGCCTTCTCCCGCGTCGGCATGGGCCGCTGCCAGGGCCGCGTCTGCGGCCATGCGGCGGCGGAGGTTCTGGCACAGGCGCTGGATGTCTCGGTGCCGGAAGTGGGCCGCCTGCGCGGCCAGCCGCCGGTGAAACCCATTCCGCTGCGGCAGGGCTGAAGCGATGCGCGAAGCGGATGTCCTCATCATCGGCGGTGGCGGCGCCGGCACCTCCGCCGCGCTGCATCTGGCGCTGCGCGGCGTACGCGTCATCCTGCTGGAACGCGGGCTGATCGGCAGCCAGGCCACCGGCGTGAACTACGGCGGCGTGCGGCAGCAGGGCAGGGACCCGCGCGGCCTGCCGCTGGCAATCAAGTCCCGGGAAATCTGGTCGCGCATGGCGGCGCTGACCGGGGGCGATGCCGAATTCGATCCCTGTGGCCACCTCAAGCTCGCGCGTACCGCGGCGGAGGAGGAAGCGCTGCTCGCCTGGAACGCGCAGGCCGCCGCATTCGGCCTGCGCCCGCGGATGATCGGCCGCAATGCCATCCGCGCCCAGCATCCCTATTTCAGCGATGTCATCGTCGCGGGATCGCTGATGGAGGAGGATGGCTCCGCCAATCCCCGCCTGCTCGCGCCGCTGATCGGCCGCGCCGCGAAGGCCGCGGGTGCGAGCCTGCGGGAACACCACCGCGTCACGCGGCTTTCCCATGATGGCAGCCGCTTTCGGGTGCAGGCGGAAACGCCGGACGGCGCGCAGGATTTCGCCGCGCCCTGGCTGCTGAACTGCGCCGGCTTCTGGGGCGCGGAACTCGCCCGTCAGTTCGGAGAGCATGCGCCGGTTGGCAAGCTGCATCCGAACATGCTGGTGACGGAACCGCTGCCCTATTTCCTCCGCAACAGCCTCGGCGTCGTTGGTGGCGACCTCTATCTGCGGCAGATCCCGCGCGGCAATGTCATCTTCGGCGGTGGTCGCGGCGAAAGCGACGAGGCCATCACCTGGACTCGCCCGCGCCCGGATGATGCCTTTGGCGCCATGGGCCGCGCCATTGCCGCGATCCCGCAATTGCGGGATGCCATGATCATCCGCAGTTGGACCGGCACCGATGGCGAAACGCCAGACCACCTGCCCATCATCGGTCCCTCCCGCACCACGCCCGGGCTGCTGCACGCCTTCGCCCTGTGTGGGGAGGGCTTCCAGACCGGACCCGGCATCGGCGCCGTGCTGTCGGAACTGGTGATGGATGGCCGCACCGATATTCCGATCGCGGCCTTCGACATCGGACGCTTTGCAGGGCAGGATGCGCCCGCGCAGTAAAGACTGAGCTTCAGGATAGGCAGGGAAGGAAGAACATCATGCAGGGTTTCAGGGCAGCGTTGCTCGGCACGGCCATGGCCGTGGCGGCCTCCATCGGCATGGCGGATACGGCGGCGGCGCAGGCGACGGGTACGCTCCGCGTCGGCATGGCGGCGCAGGATGTCGGGCGGCTCGACCCGCATTTCGCCGTCTCCACCATCGACCGTGTCGTCGTCGCCTGGATGTTCAACGGCCTGGTGCGCTTCAAGCCCGGCTCCATCGACCCCGCCGAGATCGAGCCCGATCTGGCCGAACGCTGGGAAAGCAGCGCCGATGGCAAGACCTGGACCTTCCATCTCCGCCGTGGCGTGCAGTTCCATGGCGGCTTCGGCGAGATGACGGCCGATGACGTCGTCTTCAGCCTCGGCAAGGCCGCCGTCGCCGCCACCTCCGCCTTCGCCGCGGATTT
>CANJXD010000153.1 GCA_947478535.1 Acetobacteraceae bacterium | reverse complement strand
TATCCTGACCTTTAGGCTACTATAGACCGAGGAAACCCCCATGTCGCAACCCACGGCATCGCACTCCGCCGGAGAAACCGTCCTGGCGATTGCCCCCGCGGCCCCCGACCTCAAGTCCGCGATCGAGGCCGAGGGCCATCGCGTGGTGGATGCGGCCTCGCTGCCCGCCGGCCCACTGCCAGGCTACCGCGTGCTGCTGGGCACCGCGATGGCCGGTGCATCGGCGGAAACCTTCGACCGCTTCCCGGATGCGAAGCTGCTGGCCAGCATGGGCACGGGTCTCGACCGCATCGACCTCGACGCGGCGCGGGCGCGCGGTGTCGCGGTGCTGAACACGCCGGATGTGCTGACGGAAGACACCGCCGATTTCGCCATCGCGCTGCTCTACGGCATCGCGCGGCGGGTGGTGGAAGCCGATGGCTTCGTCCGCGCCGGCACCTGGGCGAAGACCCGCATGACGCCGTCCACCAGGCTGTTCGGCAAGACCTGTGGCGTGTTCGGCCTCGGCAAGATCGGTCAGGCCGTGGCGCGACGGGCGGAGGGCATCGGCATGAACGTCCTCTGGTCCGGCCCCCGCGCGAAGCCGGACATCCGCTGGCCCTTCATCGCTGATCTCGCGACATTGGCGGAGCGGTCCGACGTGCTGATCCTCTGCTGCCCCGGCGGGCCGGAGACCAACCGCATCATCGATGCGCAAACGCTGCGTCGCCTCGGCCCGGCGGGCTTCCTCATCAACATCTCGCGCGGCACCGTGGTCGACGAACCCGCGCTGGTGGCGGCGCTGAAGGCCGGCACGATCCGCGGCGCGGCGAGCGACGTTTTCGCGAGCGAACCGGTACCGGACCCCGCCGTGATCGCCGC
This sequence comes from Acetobacteraceae bacterium, assembly GCA_947478535.1. Next base: position 10,095 of record CANJXD010000153.1, on the reverse strand, counting down.
GCCGAACATGGTGGTGGCGCCGCACTACGCGACCGTGACGCATGAGACGCGGGCGGACATGATCGCGATGCTGGCCAACGGCATCACCGCCTTCCGCGATGGTCGGCCGCACCACGACGCCACGAAGGGCTGAGCCCCCTGGACTCGCGTCCCGGGGGATTATAAGGTCATAAAGCTGACCTAATGCTTCCCCGGGGAAACGCTGAATGACGGACGCCACCGCCCCGCAGGGGGCCGAGATGACGCTGCACTGGTCGCCCCGCTCGCCTTTCGTGCGGAAGGTGATGGTTTTCGCGCATGAGGTGGGGCTGGCGGACCGCCTGACGCTCATCCGCACTGTCGTCGCGATGACGAAGCCGAACCACGACCTCATGCCGGTCAATCCGCTGAGCAAGATCCCGACCCTCGAACTCGCGGACGGCACGGTGCTGTATGACAGCGCGGTGATCTGCGAATACCTGGATACGCTGCATGACGGCCCGCGCCGCATCCCGGCGGAAGGCCCGGCGCGCTGGGTGGAGTTGCGCCGCCACGCCATGCTGACGGGCTTTCTCGACCTGCTGATCCTCTGGCGGAATGAGCGGGACAAGCCGCAGCCCCTGCCGGTGCTGCTGGAGGCCTTCCAGGTGAAGGCGAACTTCGCCCTGGCGGCCATCGAGGCTGAGGTCGAGGCGATCGGGGCCGGCCCCGTCGGGCTGTCGCAGGTCACCATGGGCGTTGTCGGCGCCTATCTGGATTTCCGCTTCCCGGATATCGACTGGCGCACCGCCTGCCCGCGCTTCGCGGCCTGGCACAAGGCCTTCTCGGCGCGCCCCTCGATGCTGGCCACCCTGGTCTCGGAGGGCTGATCGCGATGGCCGGACCGCTTTCCCATCTTCGTGTCCTCGACCTCGGCCGCATCATGGCCGCGCCCTGGTCCACGCAGATCCTCGCCGATCTCGGCGCCGACGTGATCAAGATCGAGCGCCCCGGCGTCGGCGACGACACCCGCGGCTGGGGGCCGCCCTTCCTGAAGGACCGGGACGGCAACCCCACGAAGGAATCCGGCTACTACCTCGCCGTCAATCGCGGCAAGCGGTCCGTCACCATCGACATCACGCGGCCGGAGGGCCAGGCCGTGGTGCGGAAGATCGCGGAGACGGCGGATATCGTCGTCGAGAACTTCAAGGCCGGCGCGCTGGAACGCTACGGGCTGGATGCGGCGAGCCTGCGTGCGCTGAAGCCGAGCCTGATCTGCTGTTCCGTCACCGGCTTCGGCCAGGATGGCCCGCGGCGGGACCAGGCGGCCTATGACTTCATGATCCAGGCCATGGGCGGCCTGATGAGCATCACCGGCGAGAAGGACGGCCCGCCGCAGAAGGTGGGCGTGCCGATCGTCGATCTCATGACGGGCATGTACGCCACCGTCGCCATCCTCGCCGCCGTCGCGCGCCGCGCCGAGACTGGGCAGGGGGAGACGATCGACCTCGCCATGCTCGATGTGCAGGCGGCCTTCCTGTCCAACCAGGCGATGAACTACTTCGTCGGCGGCAAGGTGCCGCATCGCGCGGGCAACCGGCATCCGAACATCCAGCCGCAGGATGTGTTTCCCTGCGCCGACGGCTTCATCGTCATCGCCTGCGGCAATGATGGGCAGTTCGCCAAGTTGTGCGAGGCGATCGGCCGCGCGGACTGGGCGCAGGACCCGCGCTTCATTCGCAATTCCGACCGCGTGAAGAATGAGCTCGTCCTCACGCCGATGCTGACGGAACGCTTTCGGCTGTTCACCCGCGCGCAGCTGACCGGCGCACTGGATCCGGTGGGCGTGCCTTGTGGCCCGATCAACACCGTGCCGGATGTGTTCCAGGACGCGCAGCTGAAGCACCGGGACATGCTGCGCGAGATCCCGCACCCCCAGGGCAGCGTGCCGCAGGTGGTGAGCCCGATCCGCATGCTCGACACGCCGCTGACCTTCGACAAGCCGCCGCCGATGCTGGGCCAGCACACGGCGGAGGTGCTGCGCGAACTCGGCATCGGTGACGATGAACAGGCGGCCCTTGCCGCCGCCAAGGTGACCTGACCATGCCCCGCATTCCGCTGCCGTCTTCCCGCGACGAACTGGACGAGGCGCAGCGCGTCGTCTGGGACGCCGTCGTCTCCGGCCCGCGGGGCCAGGTGATCGGCCCGCTGCGGGCGGCGATCCACAACGCCGAACTTGCCGGCCGCTGGTCCGCGCTGGGGGAGACGCTGCGCTTTTCCACCAGCCTGGAAAAGCGCCTGTCGGAGCTCGCGATCTGTGTCACGGGACGGCGCTGGAGCAGCCAGGTGGAATGGTTCGTTCATGCCGCGACGGCGGCCAAGGTCGGCGTTGCCCCTGTGGTGCTGGACGCGATGCTGCACGGGATGGCGCCGCCCTTCGAGAAGCGCGACGAAGCGGTGGTCTATGAATTCGCCCGCACCCTGCAGGAAGACGGCCGCGTCCCCGACGCGATCTACGACGAGGCCCGGGGAATGTTCGGCGTGAAGGGCGTCGTCGAGCTGACGGCGCTGGTCGGCTACTACACCATGGTGTCGATGACGCTGAACGCGCATGGCGTGCCGCTGCCGGATGGCGAGGCGGAGCCGATGGTGGCGCCGGCGCGTGGCCTGTTCACCCTCGCCCCCGCGACGTTGCCGTGAGCGGCACGGTCCCGGCACCGACGCTCAGCCGCCCCCGGCTCGCCGTGCCTGCGGGGGCCTGCGATACGCATACCCATGTTTTCGATACGCGCTTCGCGGCAGGACCTTCGCCCTATGCGCTGCCGGAAGCGGCGCTCGATGTGCATGCGGCGATGCGCGCCAGGCTCGGCACGCCGCGCGCCGTGCTGGTGCAGCCCGCGCCATATGGCCGCGATCCCGCCTGCCTTCTGGATGCGCTGCGACGCGACAAGGCGCTGCGCGGCGTGATGATCGCGGATGAGACGGTGACGGATGCGACGCTCGCCGAATGGCACGCCGCCGGCGTGCGGGCGCTGCGCTTCGTGGAGATGCGTGCGCCTGGCGGCACCGGCCGCTATCCCGGTGCCATCGGGGTGGAGGCGCTGCACAAGCTGGCACCGAGGCTGCGGGAGCTCGGCTGGCAGGCGCATTTCTGGGCGACGGCGACGCAGCTGGCGGAGCTGATGCCGAGCCTCGTGCCGCTCGGCCTGCCGCTGGTGGTCGATCACGCTGCGATGCCGGATGGGCCGGATGATCCAGGCTTTCCCGCCCTTCTGCGATATCTGCGCGAGGGTCACGTCTGGGTGAAGATCACGCTCTGCCGGATCCAGCGCGGGCAGGCGCTCGAGGCGCTGCGGCCGGTGCAGGATGTGCTGGTGGCCGCCAATCCGGACCGTCTGCTGTGGGGGTCGGACTGGCCCTATGTCCGCATGGCGCCGCCGCCGGATGCGGGGGCGATGATGGATGCCTTTCTCGGCTGGCTGGGCGATGATGCGCTGGCGCACCGCATCCTGGTGGATAATCCCGCCGGGCTGTTCGGCTTCGACGACTGAACAACAAGAAACCACGGAGGATCTCACGATGCGGATCGGACGACGCACGGCGCTCGGCGCCATGGGCCTCGCGGCCATGCCCAGCCTGGCCCGGGCCCAGGCTTTCCCCGACCAGCCCGTGCGGATGATCGTGCCCTTCGCGGCCGGTGGCCCCGCCGACATCATCGCCCGCGTCGTCTCCCGCGCCATGTCGGAGCGGCTTGGCGGCCGGCCGATCGTCGTGGAGGCGCGCGCGGGTGCGGGCGGGTTGATCGGCGTCGATGTCGCCTCGAAGGCGCGGCCGGATGGGCATACGCTCGTGCTCGCTTCCTCCGGCGCCATCGTCATCATCCCGCATATGCGGGCGAACATGCCGTATGATCCGATGAAGGATCTGACGCCGATCACGCAGGTGCTGGCGGTGCCGCAGATCGTCTCCGTCTCGCCGGGCCTGGCCGCGAAGACCCTGCCGGAGTTGATCGCGCTCGCGAAGGCGCGGCCGGGGCAGCTCACCTTCGGGTCCGCCGGCATTGGTTCCTCGCTGCACATGGCCGGCGAATTGCTGAAGCTGCGCGCGGGTATCGACATCACGCATATTCCCTATGGCGGCGCGGCACCGGCGGTGACGGATCTGCTGGCGGGGCGCATTGATATCCTCGCCGCCGACGTGCCGGCGCTGATCGGCCAGGTGCGCGCAGGAGCGCTGCCCGCGCTGGCGGTGACGGCGGCGGAACGCCTTGGCATCCTGCCGAATGTGCCGACGGCGATCGAAGCCGGCGTGCCGAACATGATCAGCGAGACCTGGTACGGCATCTTCGGCCCGGCGAATATTCCGCAGGACCGCGTCGACATCCTGGTTACCGCGGCGCGCGCGGCCCTGCAGGACGCGGAAGTGCGGCGGGTGCTGGTGGAACAGGGCGGGCGAATCGTCGGCAGCACCCCGGCGGAATTCGTCACCTTCATCCAGGAAACCAATGCGGTCTGGGGCCAGGTGGTCCGCACCACCGGCGCGCGGCTGGAATAGCCGGGATGCGCCGTCGCCATTTCCTCGCCGCCACCCTGGCATTGCCCCCCCTGAGCCTGCCGGCGGTGGCGCATGCCCAGGCGCCGGCGCCCTGGGTGCCGACCCGCAGCCTGCGCATCATCGTCCCGCAGGCGCCGGGCGGCACGGCGGATACGCTGGCGCGGCTGGTCGCGGCGCCACTCGGCGCCGGCTTCGGCCAGTCCGTGGTGGTGGAGAACCGGCCAGGCGGCAATCAATCCGTCGGCGCGATCGCGGTCGCGCAGTCGGCGCCGGATGGGCACACCATGCTCTACGCGCCGCCTGGCGTGCAGATCCTGAACCCGCTGATGATGCGCAGCGTCCCCTACGACGCCTTCAACGACTTTTCTCCCGTCATCGCGTTGATGCGAGCGCCGAAGCTGCTCGTCGTGCGGGGTGATTCGCCGATCCGCAGCACCGCGGAGCTGATTGCGGTCGCGAAGGCGCGTCCTGGCCAGCTCACTTATTGCAGCGCCGGCATCGGGTCCGCCGGGCATCTCGCCGCCGCGCTGTTCTCCCAGATGGCGGGGATCGAGATGCTGCACGTGCCCTATCGCGGCACCGCGCCCGGGGTGCAGGATCTGCTGGCCGGCCGCATCGACCTCACGCTGGACACCGCCGCGGCCCTGCTGCCGCTGGTGCGTGAAGGCCGCCTGCGCGCGCTTGCGGTCAGCACGCGGGACCGCGCGCAGGCCGCGCCGGAACTGCCGCCGATCGCGGAGACCCTGCCCGGTTTCCATGATGCGAGCTTCAACTACCTGCTCGCCCCCGGCCGCACGCCCCCCGAGATCACTGCCAGCCTGAATGCCGCGCTCGACCGCGTGCTGAAAGAACCCGCCATCCGCGCTCGCTTCGCGGCCTTGGGCGCCGAGGCATTGGGCGGGACGCGGGAGGAACTCGCGGCGATGGTGCGGGAGGAGATCGAACGTTGGCGGGGGGTCATCACCGCCCAGGGGATTACGTTGGAATGATTGCGCGCCGCAGCCTCCTCCTCTCCACGCTTGCGCTGTCTGCCTTGGGGAAACCGGTTGGGGCGCAACCGGCCTGGGTGCCGACGCGTCCGATGCGCATGGTCGTGCCCTTCGCGCCGGGGGGGGCTGCGGACACCATCGGGCGCCTGCTCGCCGAACAGCTCGGCGCTGCTTTCGGCCAGCCGGTGACGGTGGAGAACCGCCCAGGCGGCGGCACCACCATCGGCGCCGTCGCCGTGGCGCGCGCGCCCGCCGATGGCCACACGCTGCTCTACGCCACGCCGAATGTGCAGATCCTGAACCCGCATCTGATGCGGAGCCTGCCCTATGATCCGATCGCGGATTTCGCGCCGGTCATCGCGGTGATGCGGGCGCCGAAGCTGCTGGTCGTGCGTCCGGATTTCCCGGCGCGGGATATTCCCGGCCTGATCGCCATGGCGGCACGGGCGCCGAATGCGCTGACCTTCGCCAGTGCTGGCGTTGCCTCATCCGGCCATCTTGCCGCCGCGATGCTGGGCCAGATGGCGAATGTGGAGATGCTGCATATCCCGTTCCGCGGCACCGCGCCGGCGGTGCAGGACGTGATGGCCGGGCGCGTCGATTTCATGATGGACAACATTGCCACGCTGCTGCCGCTGGTGCGGGACGGCAGGCTGCGGGCGCTGGCGGTTTCCACCACCGATCCCGCCGCCGCCGCGCCGGAATTGCCGACGCTGGCGCGGACGCTGCCCGGCTATCACGATGCCAGCTTCAACTACCTCCTCGCCCCGGCGCGGACGCCGCCGGACGCCATCGCCCGCCTCAACGCCACGCTGAACACCATCCTGGACCTGCCCGCCATTCGCGCGCGCTTCGAGGTGCTCGGGATCGAGAAGCTGGGCGGCACGCCGGAAGCCCTGGCGGCGATGGTGCGGGAGGAATCGGATCGCTGGGGCCCGGTGATCGAGAAGGGGGGGATCCGCGCGGAATGAGCCTGCTCACGACCCGTCGCGCCGTGCTCGGCGCCACAGTGACAGCACCAGCCATCGCCGTGGCGCAAGGCTTCCCGAACCGCCCCGTCCGCCTGGTCTGTCCCTTCGCGGCCGGCGGTTCCGCCGATGCCAGCGCGCGGCAATTGGCGGAGGCGCTGGCCCCGGTGCTCGGCCAGCCCGTGGTGGTGGAGAACCGGCCAGGTGGTGGTGCGACGATCGGCGCGCAGGCCGTGGCGCGGGCACAGCCGGATGGCCACACGCTGCTGTACGGCACGCCGGGGCCGCAGATCATCAATCCGCATCTGATGCGGAGCGTCCCCTATGACCCCGAGAAGGACTTCGCGCCCGTCGCCGGCTACAAGCGCGCGCCGAACCTGCTGGCGGTGACGCCAGGCCTGCCCGCGCGCAGCGTGGCGGAGGTGATCGCGCTGGCGAAGGCGCGGCCGGGCATGTTGAGCTTCGCCTCCTCCGGCATCGGTTCCTCCTCCCATCTGGCGGGGGAGATGCTGAAGTTCCTCGCCCAGATCGACATCACCCATGTGCCCTATCGCGGGACCGGGCCGGCGCTGACGGATCTGATGGGCGGCACGGTCAGCATGGCGCTCGACACGCTGTCGATCCTGTTGCCGCCGTCGCGGTCTGGGCATCTGCGCGCCCTCGGCGTGACGACGCCGGGGCGTTCCGCACTGGCGCCGGAGTTGCCAGCGCTGGCGGAAACTCTGCCGGGCTTCGATGCCGCGCCATTCAACTACATCGCCACCACCGGTGGCACGCCCGCGCCCATCGTCGCGCGGTTGAACCAGGCGATCGTGGGTATCCTGAACGAGCCTGCCTATCGGGCCCGGATGGAGGCATTGGGTGAGGAGGCGACGCCATCCTCGCCGGAGGAGCTGGCGGCGACCATCCGCGCGGAAAGCGCGCGGTGGAAACAGGTGATCGAGGCAGCGGGGATACGCGCGGAATGAGCACGAGCTACGAGACGTTGAAGCTGGAGGTCGCGGATTACGTCGCGACCGTCACGCTGGATCGCCCGCCTGTGAATGCGATGAACCTGGCGATGCGCACGGAAATCGTCCGCGTCTTCGACGAACTGCATGACCGCGCCGATGTGCGCGCCGTGGTGCTGACGGCGAATGGCAAGGCCTTTTGCGCCGGGGCGGATCTGAAGGAACGCCCGAACATCGCCGGCGAACCCGGCGCCTATCCCCGCCACAACAGGGCCACGCGCGCCACCTTCGACAGCGTGATGGAATGCGGCAAGCCCGTGATCGCGGCGGTGAACGGCCTGGGGATCGGCGCCGGCTGCGTATTGGCGCTGTGCGCCGACATCATCCTGGTGGCGGAGGAAGCCTACCTCGCCATGACGGAGGTCGATGTCGGCCTGGCCGGCGGCGTGCGGCATGTGGTGCGCCATCTCGGCCAATCCGATGCGCGGCTGATGATCTACACGGCGCGCCGCTTCACCGGTGCTGACCTGCTGCGCATGGGCGCGGCCTCGATGTGCGTGCCGCGCGACCAGGTTCTGGCCGAAGCGCAGAAGATCGGGCGGGAGATCGCGGCCAAGGTGCCGCTGGCCATCCAGGCCGCTAAGAAAAGCTTCCAGGTCACGGAATACATGCCGCTGCATGATGGCTACCGCTTCGAGCAGTCGCAGACCGTGGCGCTGGCCTCCACCGAGGATACGCAGGAAGCCTGGAAGGCCTTTGCCGAGAAGCGCAAGCCCGTGTTCAAGGGGCGCTGAACAATGCTGCGCCGCGCGCTGGTCGGAACCGGCCTGGCTCTGCCCTTCGTGGCCCGGTCCTTCGGTGTAAAGGCGCAGGAAGCCTGGCCGCAGCGGGCGGTGACGCTGGTGGTGCCCTTCGCGCCGGGCGGGCCGGTGGACAACATTGCCCGCCCAGCGGCCGAGGGGCTGCGTCGCCGTCTCGGCCAACCCGTCGTGGTAGAGAATCGCGCGGGCGCTGGCGGCATGATCGGGGCGCGGCAGGTGGCGGCGGCGCGACCGGATGGGCATACGCTGCTCGTCGGGTCCTCCGGCCCGCTGATCATCGCCCCGGCCGCTGGCGCGGCGGATGCGCCGGAGCTTCTGCGGGCGCTGACGCCGGTGGCGCTGATCGCGGATAGTCCGCAGATCCTCGTCGTCACCAATTCGCTGCCAGCGCGCAGCCTGGCCGAATTCGTCGCCGTGGCCCGCGCGCGGCCCGGTGAGATCAACATGGGGTCCGCCGGCATCGGCACGACGCCGCATCTCGCGGCGGAACTGCTCGGCCAGCTCGCGGGCGTGCGGCTGGAACATGTGCCCTATCGTGGCACCGGTGCGGCGCTGCCGGACCTCGTCGGCGGCAAGATCGAGGCGCTGTTCGGTGATATCTCCGCCGTGCTGCCGCTTGTGGAGGCCGGCCGGGTGCGCGCGCTGGCGACAACGGCGGCGCGGCGCAGCACCCTGGCGCCGGCCATCCCGACGACGGCGGAGGAAGGCTATCCGCGCCTGGTCGTGCGGAACTTCCAGGCGCTGATGGCACCCGCCGCGACGCCGCCCGCCATCATCGCCCGCATCGCCAGCGCGCTTGGCGAGGCGCTGGCGGAGGAGGCGGTGCGCGGCGCGCTGGCGCGGCAAGGGGCGGAGCCCGCGGTGAGCGGGCCGGCCCACCTCGCCGCCTATCTGGCGCAGGAGCGGGAGACGTGGGAGCCGGTGATCCGCGCCATCGGTCTTCGGCTGGAATAGCCGCCGCTACACCAGGTGGCAGGCAACGCTGCGGCCACCGAGGTCGCGCAGCGCCGGCGCTTCCTGCGCGCAGCGCGCCATGGCGAGCGGGCAGCGCGGGTGAAAGGCGCAGCCGCTGGGCGGTGACAGCGGGCTCGGGATCTCGCCCCCCAGCGGTGTGCGGCGGGGGCGGCCGGGGCGCGGTTCCGGTGCCGCGGCGAGCAGCGCGCGCGTGTAGGGATGCAGCGCTTCCTGGAACAGCGCCCGCTTCGGCGCCTGTTCGACAATCCGCCCGAGATACATCACCGCCACGCGATCCGCGACATGGCGCACCACGCGCAAATCATGCGAGACGAACAGATAGGCGAGGCCGCGTTCCTGCTGCAGCGCCCGCAGCAGATTCACCACCTGCGCCTGCACGGAGACATCGAGCGCGCTGACGGGTTCGTCGCAGACGAGGAATTCGGGATCGAGCGCCAGGGCGCGGGCGATGCCGATGCGTTGGCGCTGCCCGCCGGAGAATTGATGCGGCCAGCGTTCCCCATGTTCCGCCGCCAGGCCGACCTGCGCGAGCAGCGCGGCCGCGCGTGGCTGCCGCTCCGCGCGAGACATGCCCGCGAGGCGCAGCGGTTCCGCGACGATCTCGCCCACCGTCATGCGCGGGTTCAGGCTGGCGAACGGGTCCTGGAAGATGATCTGCATGTCGCGCGCGAGGGCCCGCAGCTCGCTCTTGCCGGCGTCGGTCACGCTCTTGCCTTCGAACCAGACCTGGCCCGAGGTGGGCTCGATCAGCCGCAGGATGCAGCGGCCGGTGGTGCTCTTGCCGCAGCCGCTTTCGCCCACCACCCCCAGGGTTTCGCCCGCAGGCAGTTCGAAGCTGACGCCGTCCACCGCATGCACCTTGCTCACGGTGCGGCTGAGG
>CANJXD010000152.1 GCA_947478535.1 Acetobacteraceae bacterium | reverse complement strand
ATTCGGGCCGGTCCACCATGCAGCGGTCGAAGACCTTCGGGCAGCGGGGGTTGTAGGGGCAGCCCTTCGGAATCGCCGAAAGCCGCGGCATCGCGCCGTCGATCTGCTGCATCCGCTCCAGCCTCCGCCCGACCGGTGGGATGGAGCCCATCAGCCCCGCGGAATAGGGGTGGCTGGCATTCTTCACCACGTCGCGCACCGCGCCGATCTCGACGATCCGCCCGGCATACATCACCGCGACCCGGTCCGCCGTCTCCGCGATCACGCCCATGTCGTGAGTGACGAGCATCATGCTGGTGCCCTTCTCCCGCGCCAGGCGCTTCAGCAGGGCGATGACCTGCGCCTGGATCGAGACATCGAGCGCAGTCGTCGGTTCATCCGCCACGATCAGCTTCGGCTCCGCACACAGCGCCAGCGCGATCACCACGCGCTGGCGCATGCCGCCGGAGAATTCGTGGGGATAGCTGTCGATCCGCTGCGCCGCGGCGGGGATGCCGACGAGTTCGAGCCACTCGATCGCCTTCGCCCGCGCCTGCCCCGGGTTCAGCGGCAGATGCGTCGTCATCGTCTCCACCAGCTGGCGGCCGACGGTATAGAGCGGGTTCAGCGTCGTCAGCGGGTCCTGGAAGATGGCGCCGATCTGCCGGCCGCGCACCGTCCGCATCTCCTTGTAGGCGAGGTTGTCGATCCGCCGCCCCTCCAGCAGGATCTGCCCGCCAGCGATCCGCCCCGGCGGTTCGAGCAGCCCGATGATGGCCGCCCCCGTCATGGATTTGCCGGCACCGGATTCCCCCACCACGCCGAGCACCTCCCCCGGCGCGATGGAGAAGGAGACGTCGTCGAGGGCGACCAGCGTGCCCCGCCGCGTCGGGAATTCAACGCGGAGGTTCCGCACTTCGAGAAGGGGTGTCACGTCAGGCATCACCGCAGCTTCGGGTTCAGGGCGTCTCGTAACCAGTCGCCCAGCAGGTTGACGGACAGCACCAGAATGATCAGCGCGACGCCTGGGAAGATGGTGATCCACCACTCGCCGCTGAACAGGAAGTCATTGCCGATGCGGATGAGGGTGCCGAGCGAAGGCTGCGTCGGCGGCACGCCAACGCCGAGGAAGGACAGCGTCGCTTCCGCCAGTACCGCGAAGCCAAGGTTCAGCGTGGCGATGACCAGCACCGGCCCCAACACGTTGGGCAGGACGTGGGAGACCATGATGCGCGCCCGTGAAAGGCCGATGACGCGCGCGGCCTGCACGTATTCCTTGTTGCGCTCCACCAGCGTGGAACCCCGAACCGTGCGCGCGAAAGACGGCCAGTTCGAAATCCCGATGGCGAAGATCACGACATAGAGCGCGATCTGGTCATGCACTTCCCGCGGCAGGGCGGCGCGCACCACGCCATCGATCAGCAGGGCGACGAGGATGGTCGGGAAGGTCAGCTTGATATCGGCGATGCGCATCAGCACCGCATCCACCGTGCCGCCGATATAGCCGGCCGCCAGCCCCACGGTGATGCCGACCGAGACGGACAGCAGCACCGCGCAGAAGCCCACCAGCAGCGAAACACGGGCGCCATACATGATGGCGGACATCACATCCCGCCCCTGGTCATCCGTGCCAAGCAGGTAGGAGGGATCCCCCTCCTCGGACCAGGCCGGCGGCTTGAAGGCATCCATCAATTGCAGGGAGGCGAGGTCGAAGGGGTTGTGCGGCGCGATCCAGGGCGCGAGCACCGCGCCGCCGACGCAGATCGCGGCGACGATGGCGGATGCCACCGTGATCGGGGACCGCGTGAAGGACCACCAGAGGTCGCTGTCCAGCATCCGCGCAATGGCGTTCGGCTGTGCCATGTCAGTGCCCCCCCTTCCCGCCGCCAATCCGCAGCCGGGGGTCCACCGCGTAATACAGCAGGTCCACGATCAGGTTGATGGTGACGAACATCAGCGCGATCAGCAGCAGATAGGCGGACATCACCGGGATATCCGCGACACCGACGGACTGGATGAACAGCAGCCCCATCCCCGGCCATTGGAACACCGTCTCCGTCACGATCGCGAAGGCGATGATGGCGCCGAGTTGCAGGCCGGTGATGGTGATGACCGGCACCATCGTGTTCTTCAGCGCATGGCCGAAATGCACGGCACGGTTGGAAAGACCGCGGGCGCGGGCGAATTTGATGTAGTCCGTCCGCAGCACTTCCAGCATCTCCGCCCGCACCAGGCGCATGATGAGGGTGAGTTGGAACAGGCCGAGCGTGATGGAGGGCAGGATCAGCGCCTTGATCCCCGCCCAGGTCAGCAGCCCCGTGCTCCACCAGCCCAGCTTCACCGTATCCCCCCGCCCGAAGCTCGGCAGCCAGCCGAGCCAGACGGAGAAGGTGAGGATCAGCAGGATGCCGATCAGGAAGGTCGGCAGCGAAACGCCGACCAGGCTGAAGGTGAGGAAAAAGCGGGATAGCCAGGAATTGCGATAGAGCCCGGTATAGACCCCCATCGGCACGCCGATCGAAAGCGCCAGCGCCGCCGCGCAGAGCGCCAGTTCCAGCGTCGCCGGCGCGCGTTCGGCGATCAGGTCCGCCACGGGGCGGGACAGGCGGTAGGACAGGCCGAATTCCCCCTGCACCGCCTTCATGATGAATTTGAAGAACTGCACGAAGAAGGGCTGGTCCAGCCCGAGATCGCGGACCAGCGCGTTGCGCTGCGCTTCCGTGTAGTCCTGCCCCAGCATGATCGCCACGGGATCGCCGACATAGGCGAACATGGCGAAGGAGATCAGGGAGACCGCCAGCATGACGGGCAAGGCCTGCAGGATGCGGCTGATGACGAAGGCGAACACCGTGGCGAGGTCCTTCAGCGTTGTGGCCGCCCCTTCAAGCCGGGCGGCCACGGTCCGGGGCCGAGGGGCGAAGGCCCCGCCGGCAACTCAGTCGATATGCGCGAAGCGGAAATAGGGCTGGTTGTTCGCGGCATGCGGGATGGTCAAGTTGGACCGCATCGCCCAGGGGATCATCTGGTGGTGCAGCGGGATGTGCGGCACATCGTCCCGGTAGATACGCAGCGCCTCCCGGATCGCCTCCATCCGCGGCTCGCCGGACTGGGTCTTCATCCGCTCCACCAGCGCATCCATCCGCGGGTTGGAATAGCGGCCGTAGTTCCAGATGCCGTCGCCCTGCGCGCCATTGCGCGTGGCGAGCAGGGACTGGAAGGAATACAGCGCATCCAGCGTCGGCACGCCCCAGCCGATCAGATAGACGCTGGTATCGTCGCGCTGGATCTGCGCGAAGAACGGCGCGAGGGGCTGCGCCTTCACACTCGTCCGCACGCCGATCCGCGCCCACATGGCCGCGATCGCCTGGCAGATCTGCTCATCGTTGATGTAGCGGTTGTTCGGGCAATCCAGCGTCAGGGAAAAGCCGTTGGGATAGCCTGCTTCGGCCAGCAGCGCGCGGGCGCGGGCGGGGTCGAAGGGCAGGCGCACATCCTCGGCCTGGGAATAGCCGTTCACCTGCGGCGGGAAGAAGGTGCCGGTGACGACGGACTGGTTGCGCATCGTCGTGCGGTGGATCGCCTGGATGTCGATCGCCTGGTACAGCGCCTGGCGCACCCGCAGGTCCTTGAACGGATTGCGGCCGCGGACGTCGCTGTACAGCAGTTCATCGCGGAACATGTCCATGGCGATGAAGATGCTGCGCACCTCCGGCCCTTCCACAACGCGGATGCCCTGGGAATTGCGCAGCCGCGCCAAATCCTGCAACGGCGGGTCGAGCACGAAATCCACCTCGCCCGACAGCAGCGCCGCGATACGCGTCGCGTCGGAGGCGATCGGGCGATAGATGATCTCCGTCACATTCGAATTGGCGCTGTCCGGCTCCCGCCAGCCATACCATTCGTCGTTCCGCCGCAGCACGGTGCGGACATCATTCTCCCGCACCGCGAGGCGGAAGGCACCGGTGCCGTTGGTGGAGCGGGTGGTGATCATCTCCTCCCGCGCCCTGGTGTTCTGCGGGCGCGCGGCGCCGATCCGCTCCGACCAGGACTGCGACATCATATAGACGGAGGCGAACTTGTTCGGGAGAATCGGGTCCGCGATCTTCGTGATGATGTCGACCGTGAAGTCGTCCACCTTCACCGCGCGGTCCACGGTATCGACATAGATGCCGAAATTGCTGGTGGGCTGCTGCGCGCGGGTGACGCTGAACACCACGTCATCGGCGGTGAAGCTCTCTCCTTCGTGGAACTTCACGGCTTGGCGCAGCACGAAGCGCCAGCGCGTCGGCTCCACCTGCGTCCAGGACAGCGCGAGGCCGGGGCGCAGCGAGAGATCGGCATTGCGATGGATCAGCGGATCGTAGATCTGCTGGATCACCATCGTCACGGTGCCCACATTCTGGCTATGCGGGTCCATGGTGTTCGGGTCGCCACTCGCGGCCCAACGGACGGTGCGGGCATCGGCGACGGCCGAAAGACCCAGCGCAAACGCGGCCGCAGCCGCCATGAGCAACCTTCGCATACCCCGGAAAACTCCCCCGTCTAACCGGGCGGGTCGTGATGCCCGCCCTGGTTGAACCCTTGTCCATATCGCGCCGCATGGGCGCGGGAAAGCCCGTTATGCCAGCGGAAGTCCCGTGCCCGTCGGCCGGCCGCCGGTTCCTGCCCAATCCCGTAGCAGGGAGAACCCAACCGCGAGCAGCACCGGCCCCAGGAACAGACCGAGGATGCCGAAGGAAAGCACGCCCCCGATGGCGCCCAGCAGCGTCAGCAGCAGCGGCAGGTCGGCCCCGCGGCTGATCAGCCAGGGGCGGACCACATTGTCGGCCGTCGAAATCACCGCCACGCCATAGATCAGCATGAAAAGGCCCCAGCCATTGGACCCCTGGGTGAACAGCCAGATGGCTGCCGGCAGCCAGACCAGGACGGTGCCCACCGGCAGCACGCTGATGATGCCCGCGACCACGCCAAGCAGCACCGGGCGAGGCACCCCCGCCACAGCCAGCCCCACCGCCGTCAGCGCCCCCTGCGCCACGGCCGTGCCGAGCAGGCCATAGACGACGCCCCGCGTCACATCCCCCGTCAACTGCACCAGCCGCCGGGTGCGCGGCCCGGCCAGCCTTTCCATCACCGCTTCCGCCTGCGCCGCCATCCGCGGCCCGTCGCGATAGAAAAAGAAGGCGAGGAAGATCGCCAACAGCAGCTCCGCCAGCCCGGACAGCACCGCCAGCAGCATCGACAGCGCCACGGAGGCGACACCGCCGGCATAGGGCTTCACCGCGGAGAAGATGCCGGCGAAGGTCGAATCGAACCCTTCCAGCAGCCCGGTGATGGTCTCCCCGACATAGGGCAGCCCCTCTGCCCAGGCCGCGGCACCTGGCAGCCCCTCGGTGAGAATCCGCTCCACCGAAACGCGCAACGCCTCCACCTCATCCCGGCTCGTCGGCGCGGAAAAGGCAATGGGCAGGCCGATCAGCAGGAACTCCAGCAGCACCATCACCAGCGCGGCGGCGCCATTCGAAAGCCGCACCTTCTCCCGCAGCATGCGGAAGGCCGGCCAGGTCGTGAAGGTGAGGATCACGGCCCACAGCAGCGCGGAGATGAAGGGCTTCAGCACCAGGAAGCAGCCAAAGCCCAGCATGCCGAGCGCCAGCAGCCCCAACACCCGCGCTGGGCGGATCGACTCCTGTTCCATCATGCCTCCAGGCTTGAACGCAAGAACATAGCGGAACGCAGCGTCGGGTGCATCACCCCCCAAGGAAGACCCCGATCGGCATACCCCTATCGGGATACCCCCGCCGGGGCTCGGCGGGCTTGCCGGGCAGGACGCCATTCGGCACACCCTGGCGCAAGTCGAAGGGAAGAAGACCGCCCATGCCCCGTTTCGCCGCCAACCTCTCCATGATGTTCAACGAGGTGCCCTTCCTCGACCGCTTCGAGGCCGCGGCCAAGGCCGGGTTCACGGCGGTGGAATTCCTGTTCCCCTATGATTTTCCCGCCGCCGACATCGCCCAGCGCCTGGTCGATAACGGCCTCCGTCAGGTGCTGTTCAATGCGCCGCCGGGCGACTGGACGAAGGGCGAGCGCGGCCAGGCCGCCCTGCCCGGCCGCCAGGCCGAATTCCGCGAAGGTTTCCGCCGCGCGCTGGACTATGCCGCGACGCTGAACTGCCCGCGCATCCACGTCATGTCCGGCCTGATCCCGGCCGGGGAGGCGCATGACGCCATGACGGCGACGCTCGGCGCCAATCTCGCCTGGGCGGCGGAACAGGCGAACCCGGTCGGCGTGAAGCCGGTGATCGAGCCGATCAACCACCGCGACATCCCCGGCTTTTTCCTCAATACGCTGGACCAGGGGGCGGCGATCATCCACGCCGTCGGGCCGGAGAAGATCGGCCTGCAATTCGACCTTTACCACTGCCAGATCACCGAGGGCGACATCGTCAAGCGGGTGGAGAAGCACCTCGCGATCACCGCCCATATGCAGGTCGCCGACAATCCCGGCCGCAATGAACCCGGCACCGGGGAGGTCAACTGGCCGTTTGTCTTCAAGAAGATCGACGAATTGGGCTTCCGCGGCTGGATCGGTTGCGAGTACCGACCCGCGGCGGAAACCGTGGCCGGCCTCGGCTGGTTCGCGCCCTACAAGGGGTGACGATGCTCGACCCGGAGGCGGATATCCTGCTGGTGGTGGACCCGCAGCCGACCTTCATGGATCTGTGCCCGGATGAATTGCCGGTGCCCGGCGCGGAAGCGGTGATCCCGGTCATCAACCGGCTCCTCGCCGGCCCGATCGCCCGCGCCGTGGTGACGCAGGATTGGCACAACCCGGCCCACCTGTCCTTCGCCAGCCAGCATCCGGGCCGCAAGCCGCTGGAGGTGGTGGACCTGTCCTACGGGCCGCAGGTGCTGTGGCCGGACCACGGCATCCGCGCGACACCCGGTGCCGCCATCCATCCGGCGCTGGACCAGACGAAGGTGGTGATGATCCTCCGCAAGGGCATCCAGCGATCGATCGACAGCTATTCCGGCTTCCGGGAGAATGACCGGAAGACCGGCACCGGCCTCGCGGAATGGCTGCGCGCCGTCGGCATCCGTCGGGTTCTCGTCTGCGGCATCACCCGCCCCTTCTGCGTCGACTGGACGGCGGAAGACGCCGCCGCGCTCGGCTTCGAGACCTGGGTGGTGGAGGACGCCTGCGCCCGCCTCGGGCCGGCGGAGGCGCTGGACGCCAGCCGCGCCCGGCTGGAATCCCAGGGCATCCACTTCACCACCTCCCACCAGCTTTCCGCCTGACAGGAGAAAACACATGAACATCGGATTCCTCGGCCTCGGCATCATGGGCCGTCCCATGGCCGGTCACCTCAAGGCCGCCGGCCACATCATCACCGTGGCGGAGCGCAAGTCGCTCACCGCCGAGGACCGTGCCGCCTTCGCCGTGGCGGCCGATGCCGCCGCCGTCACCGCGACGTCGGACATCATCATCCTGATGGTGCCGGACACCCCCGATGTGGAAGCCGTTCTGTTCGGGGAGAAGGGGGTCGCCGCCGGCCTCAAGCCTGGCAGCCTGGTGATCGACATGTCCTCGATCAGCCCGACACAGACGAAAACCTTCGCCGCGAAGATCAACGCGCTGGGGTGCGACTACCTCGATGCCCCGGTCTCCGGGGGCGAGGTGGGTGCGAAGAATGCCGCGCTGACCATCATGGTGGGTGGCCCACAGGCGGCCTTCGACCGCGCCCTGCCGATTTTCGAGGCCATGGGGAAGAACATCACCCTGGTGGGCACCGAGAACGGCACCGGGCAGACCTGCAAGGTCGCCAACCAGATCATCGTCGCCCTGACCATCGAGGCCGTGGGCGAGGCCCTCGTCTTCGCGTCCAAGGCGGGCGCGGACCCGGCCAAGGTGCGCAAGGCGCTGATGGGTGGCCTGGCCACCTCCCGCATCCTGGAACTGCATGGGGAGCGTATGATCAACCGCACCTTCGCCCCCGGTTTCCGGATCGAGCTGCACCAGAAGGACCTCGCGCTGGCGCTGTCCGCCGGCAAGGACCTGGGCGTGGCATTGCCCAACACCGCCTCCACCGCCCAGCTCATGGCGGCCTGCGCTGCGATGGGCGGCAAGGCGTGGGACCATTCGGGGCTGGTGAAGGCGCTGGAGGCGATGGCCGCCCATAAGGTGGCGCCAGATGCCTGACCGGAACCGCGCCTAGTCGGAACGGCGCCTCACCTGAACGGCGCCCCTGGGAACCCGGGGGCGCCGCCCTCTGCGACAAAATGCCCCCGGCCATGGTCAACCCCCGCCTGCCGTCCGGGCGCCAGCACCCTCCCTGGGCGTATGCCGGCTCATGCTGCACAACCCTGAGCAGCAATGATCCGGCCCGGATTACAATCTTTCCGCGTTTTTCACGTTGCATCGGACGGAAACGTCCCGCATTTTAGCACCACGATGACGCTCGGTGAGATTTGCTTCAGCCCTTGCCGGTTGTGGGCCGATTGTCTCGGTTGTATCTGAATCTATCCACCAACGGGGGATTGCATGCGCTTCGCGGATATCGGCCAGCAGCTTCGGGCCTATCGCCTGGAATCCGGCCTCCGCGCGGAGGAGATCGCCGCCCGCCTCGGGGTCTCACGCGCCGCCCTCTATCGCTATGAGAAGGGTGAAGTCATCAAGCTGGATACGATCCGGCGCCTGGCGGAACTGCTGAAGATCTCGCCGCTGTCCCTGCTTGGCATCGGCGTCGAATATTTCGCGCGGCCGCTGGCTTTCCAGGAACGGCTCCGCCAGGTCGAGGAACAGGCCGACCAGATCCTGATGGTCGGCGGCGCCTTCTGCTACCAGGTGACGACCGATGCCTTCGACGGCGCGGTCGGCGAAGCCTGGACCGAAGCCGCGGATGCCGCCGCCGAGCGCCTCCAGGCCCGCGCCAGCGCCGACCAGGCGCTCGGCCTGCTCGCCGCCCGCAAGCGCCTGCATGCCTCCCGCCGCCCCACCATCATCGCCATCCTGGGCGAGGCCGCGCTCAAGCGCTTCCTCCAGGAAGGTGTGGCCGCCGGCATCCCGGTGCCGGAGCGCACCCGCCAGCGCTGCCTGTCCGCCGCGCGATCCGAAGCCGAGGCCATCGCCTCGATGATGGAAAGCGTGCCGATCGGCGTGCAGATCGGCCTCGCCGCCGGGGTGGAGCCGAATGGCGGCTTCATGGTGATGCGCGGGCGGGAACGCGCGCATGTCATCTCCTCCCCCTTCGCGGCCGATACGCCGCCGAATGGCGGGCTCGGCGTGGGGTCCATCACCGCGGCGGATGAAGCCGTCGCCGCGCATCAGCGCGTGGCGGAAGTGGCGTGGCGGGATGCGCTGAAGGGTGCCGCCGCCGCCCAGCGCGTGCGCGAGCTCATCCGCACCAGCGCCGGCTGATGAGGTGTTCGGCGCGCCGCCCGCCCTACCCCCGCGGTAACGCGCGGGACAGGGCGGAGGCCGCCGCCAGCACCAGGGGTGCGAAGCGCGCCACCGCGTCCTCCGGCGTCACCCGGGACAGGGAGACGGCGATATTCACCGCCGCGACCGGGTCCCCCTCCGCCCCGATCACCGCCGCGGCGACGGAGACATCGCCGGGGTAGATTTCCTCCACCGCCAGGGCGAAGCCGCGCGCCCGCGCTTCGTTCAGTCGCGCCAGCAGCGCGGGCAGCGCCGTGGTGGTCTGCGGCGTGAAGCTGCGGCGGTCCGACGCCTCCAGCACCGCCTTGGCCGCCACGCGCTCCATCCGGGACAGCATCGCGATGCCGGGCGCCGTGCAATAGGCCGGCAGGCGGCTGCCGACATTCACATTCGTCCGCAGCACATGTCGCGACAGCAGGCGGGAGACATAGACGATCTCCGCCCCATCCAGCAGCGTCAGGCTCACCGCCTCCTCCGTCTCACGGCTGAGGTCCAGCAGATAGGGCAGCGCGCGCTCCACGAGTTCGGAACTGCGGATGTAGCGATAGCCGAGATCGAGCGTCCGCACCGTCAGCTCATAATGCCGCGTCCGCGGGTCCTTCCGCAGATAGCCAAGCCGTTCCAAGGTATGGGTGAAGCGCTGCGCGGCGCTGCGATCGAGGGCGGAGAGGGTGGCGATTTCCGTCAGCCCCATGCTGCGCGCGCCCTGCCCGAAGGCGCCCAGCACACGGAAGGCCTTCTCGACGGAATGGACGAACAGCCCATCCTCCGCGGGGGCGACGGCCTTGCCTCGCCGAGCGGCGCCATCTGCGGCCAAGTCGCTGATCTCCGTAGCGTTTCGGGGGCGCCGGCGTTGACAGGAAAGCGGCCCGGCGAAGATACTTCGCGATAACAGTGATCGCAGGGCGATACAATCGATGGATGGGCCTTCCCCGGGCGCGGCGGCTCCGCCGGAGGAGTTGGGCTTCTGGCCCCTCTTCGCCGTAATCGCCGCCGCCGAGCCGGGGCGGCTCTACGCCCGCTATGACGGGCAGCCCCTGACCTTCGGCGCTCTCGACCGTCAATCCGCCAGCCTTGCCGCCGGGCTCGCTGGTCTGGGGACGGTGCGCGGCGATCGCGTCGCGGTGATGATGCGGAACAGCGCGGCCTCGCTGGCGCTGATCTTCGCCCTCGCCCGCGCCGGCCTGGTCTGGGTGCCGGTGAATGCCGCGCTGCGCGGCGATGGGCTGCGCCATGTGCTGACGCATGCCGACCCGCGCGCCGTGATCGCCGATGCCGAAGCCCTGCCCCGCATCGCCGAATGTGGCGCGCCTCTCGATGATCTGCTGGTGGTCGTCGCTGGCGATCCTGCGGCACCGCTGCGGCTGGAGCCCCTGCTTCAATCGGGCCTACCCTTCGCGGCGCCCGCTCCGCATCCAGGCGAACTCTTTGCTATCATGTACACCTCCGGCACCACGGGGCCGGCCAAGGGCGTGATGGTGACGCACCGGATGCTGCGGCTGGCCGGCGAAGGCGCGCTGCTGGTTGCCGCGGCGCGGGATGGCGATGTGCTGTTCGTGTGGGAACCGCTGTATCACATCGGTGGCGCGCAGCT
>CANJXD010000151.1 GCA_947478535.1 Acetobacteraceae bacterium | reverse complement strand
GCTCTTCCGATCTCCCCGGCAATACCGCGAACCTCGCGGCCGGGGGCTACACCGTGGTGGCGAATACACCCGAGCAATACGGCGCCTTCCAGCGCGCGGAGATTGCGCGGTGGCGCCGTGTCGCCGCCGCCGCCAACATCGTGCTCGATTGAGGACAGACCGATGACGAAGCGTTTCGCCGGCAAGGTGGTGATGGTGACGGGCGCCGGGTCCGTGGGCCCCGGCTGGGGCAATGGCCGCGCCATCGCCGTGGGCTTCGCGCGGGAGGGGGCGGCGGTGATCGGCCTCGACCGCAATGCGGAGGCGATGGAGGAAACCGCGGCGCGCGTGGCGGAAGTGGACGGGCGGTTCATGCCGCTGGTCTGCGATGTCACGAACAGCGAGGCGATGGCGGCGGCGGTGCAGGGCATCGTCGCGCGGCATGAGCGCATCGATGTGCTGGTGAACAATGTCGGCGGTTCCGCCGCCGGCGGGCCGGTGGAGATGGCGGAGGAGGTGTGGGACGCGCAGATCGACCATAACCTCAAAAGCGTCTTCCTCGGCCTGAAGCATGTGCTGCCGGTGATGGTGGCGCAGGGCGGCGGCGCGGTGGTGAACCTCGCTTCCACCTCCGGCATCCGCTGGACTGGCGCGGCGCAGGTGGCCTATGCCGCGTCGAAGGCTGGCGTCATCCAGATGTCGAAGGTCGTCGCGATCCAGTACGCCACCAAGGGCATCCGCGTGAACACCGTGGTGCCGGGGCAGATGCACACGCCGATGGTGGAAGTGCGGCTCGCCGGGCAGCGCGCGGGGGGGGATGTGGAGGCGCTGATCAAGCAGCGCGTCGCGCGCATTCCGCTGGGCTTCGCCGGCGATGGGCGGGATACCGCGAATGCCGTGCTGTTCCTCGCCTCCGACGAGGCGCGCTTCATCACCGGGACGGAACTGGTGGTGGATGGCGGCATGTCCGTCCGCTGCGGCTGAAGGATTGGAACCGGTCCGATGAGCTTCCGCTTCGTACAGTTGTCAGACATGCATCTTTCGGCGCGCCGGACGATGTTCCGGGACAATTGGGAACAGGTGCTGGAGATGCTGGCGGCCGATCCGCCGGACCTCATCATCTGCACCGGCGATGCCGTGCTCGGGGACCCGGACGTGGAAGCGGACCACGCCTATGCCCGCAGCCAGTTGGAACGCCTGCCGGTGCCGTGGCGCATCATCCCGGGCAATCATGATGTCGGCGATTGCAGGATCGCCGGCGGGATGGACAAACGGGTGAACGAGGCGCGGCTGGCACGCTGGGCGCGGCATTGGGGCGAGGATCGCTGGGCCTTCGAGGCCGGCGGATGGCTGATGATCGGTGTGAACGCGCATACGCTGAACGCGCCGGGCCTACCGCAGGAAGCCGAACAGCTGGCCTGGCTGGACCAGACCCTCGCGCAAGCGGACCAGGCGCTGCCGATCGCGCTGTTCGTCCACAAGCCCCTGTTCATGGACCACCCCAGCGAGACGGTGGAGGAGCAATCCTCGCTGGACCCCGAGGCGCGGCGGCGGCTGCTCGCGGCCTTCACGGGGCGGCGGCTGAAGCTGGTGGCCAGCGGGCACAAGCACCAGTACCGGGCCTTCGATCTCGACGGCACGCGCCATGTCTGGGGGCCCTCGACCTCCGTCATCAATGGCGTGCCGCAGGCCCCGGATTGGGGGCTGCGGGAGGTGGGGTTCGTCGCCTACACGCTGGATGGCGCGCGGGTGCGCCAGCGCCTCGTGGGGCGGGATGTGCTGACGCGGCACGAGGCCTATCTATTGGGGCCGGAGGATGGTGGCCCAGGCTGGGCGCCTATTCCGGCCTGATGCCGGCCTCTCGCAGCACGCGGGCCCAGCGGGCGTATTCTTCCTCCATCACGGTGCGGAATCCGGCGGGATCGGCCTCCCGGATGCCGAAGCCGGCGGCAGCAAGCCGGGCTTGCAGCGCGGGGTCGCGGAACGCCGTGCGGAGATCGGCGTGGAGGCGGGTGACCAGGTCCTCCGCCATGCCGGGTGGGCCCTGGATGCCGAACCAGCTTCCGGCCTCGAAGCCGGGAAAGCCCTGCTCGGCGACGGTCGGCACATCCGGTAATTCGGGCCAGCGCGCGGCGCCGGTGGTGGCGAGTGCGCGTTCGCGGCCGGATTCGACGGCGGGCTTGGCAAGCAGCATGGATTGGAAGGCGCCATTGACCTCCCCGTTCAGGACCGCGGCCTGACCGAGCGCGGCGCCGGTGTATTGCACCACCGTCAGCTCGATCCCCGCCATCTGGGACAGCAGCAGCGCGGCCAGATGCGGCGTATTGCCGATTCCGGAGGAGGCGAGCGTGACCCGGCCGGGATTGGCCCGCGCATGGGCGACGAATTCCGCGAGGGTCCGCACCGGCAGGCCGGGATGCACGACCAGCGCCACGGGGTAGCCCGCCATCAGCAGCAGCGGCGTGAAATCCCGCACAGGGTGGTAGGGCAGGCGCGCGAAAAGCCCCGCGCTCTGCACCTGGGCGGAGGTGCCGAGCAGCAGCGTGTGGCCATCCGGCACGGCACGGGCGACGAAATCGGCGGCGATGTTGCCGCCGGCGCCGGGACGATTCTCCACCACCACGGAGTGCCGCCAGATCGGCGTCAGCCGGTCCGCCAGGCTGCGCGCCAGCACATCCGTGGCACCGCCTGGCGCGAAGCCGCAGACGAGGCGGATGGGGCGGTTGGGGAAGGGCGCTTGGGCCAATGCGGGCGTTGCGGCCAAGGTGGTGACCAAGGTGGAGAACAGGGCACGACGGGTGGCGGCCATGGTGACGAGAATCCAGATGGGTTCCGGTGACGGCGCGGCGGCGGCATAGTCGGCGCGACAGCATCGGGGTATCGCAGGATGGAGAAGTTCGGGGGCCATCGGCAAGGGCGAGTTGAGGATCGGCGGCTGCTGACCGGGCTCGGGCGCTTCACCGATGACCTGGCGCCGCCCGGCGCGCTGCATATGGTGGTGCTGCGCAGCCCGCATGCCCACGCCGTGATCCGCGCCATCGACACCACGGCCGCCCGCGCCATGCCGGGCGTGCGCGCGGTGGTGACGGCGGAGGATGTGGCGGCGGCGGGGCTCGGCTGCATTCCCTGCGTCAGCCGCCCGCGCTTGAAGGATGGCCGGGCGCATCCGATCATCGAGCCGCGCTTCGCCCTCCTCGCGGAAGGCCGCGCGCGGTATGTCGGCGATGCCGTGGCGGCGGTGGTGGCGATGACGGCGCAGCAGGCGAAGGACGCGGCGGAGGCGGTGGAGGTGGACTACGACCCCCTGCCCGCCGCCGCCGATACTGGCGCCGCCGTGCTGGCCGATGCGGCGCAAATCTGGCCGGAAGCGCCGGGCAATCTCTGCTTCACCTTCGAACTCGGCGATGAGGCCGCGTTGCAGGCGGCGGTCGCCCGGGCGCATCACGTCACGCGGCTACGGCTGGTGAACCAGCGCGTCAGCGCCAACCCGATGGAACCTCGCGCGGCAATCGGCATCTGGGATGCGGCGGAGGGGCGCTACCACCTGATCTCCCCCTTGCAGACACCGCACCAGATTCGCGCCGTACTCGCGACCGCGGTGTTGCGCGTGCCGGAACGCGCGCTGCGCGTGACCTCCCCTGATGTCGGCGGCGGCTTCGGCATGAAGGGCGCGCTTTTCCGCGAACAGGCGCTGGTGCTGTGGCTGGCGAAGACGCTCGGCGCGCCGGTGCGCTGGACGGCGGAGCGGGGCGAATCCCTGCTGGCCGACGAACATGCGCGGGACAATGTGACGGAGGCGCTGCTGGCGCTCGATATCGACGGAAAATTCCTGGCGATCGGTGTGCGGACGGTGGCGGCGGTGGGCGCCTATGTCGGGCTGCGCGGGGCGCATTCGATGGTGAACAATCTCGGATCATTGTCAGCCACCTATACGACGCCGGTGATCCATGCCCGGGTGCTCGGCGCCTTCACCAATACGCAACCCACGGCGCCCTATCGTGGGGCGGGGCGGCCGGAAGCGACCTATGCGGTGGAGCGGCTGATCGATGCGGCGGCGGCGGAGTTGGGCATGGATCGCGTGGCGCTGCGCCAGCGCAACCTGATCCCGGCCTCGGCGATACCGTGGGATACCGGCTTCATGTTCGCCTATGACAGCGGCGATTTCGCGCGCGGCATGGCGATGGCGCTGGAAGGCGCGGATTGGGACGGCTTTCCGGCGCGGCGGGCGGAGGCGGCCTCGCGCGGGATGCTGCGCGGCATCGGCATCGCCAATGCCATCGAGCAGGCCGGTGGGCCGCTGGGCTCGCCGGCCGAGGAACGCGCGGATGTCCGCTTCGACCCCGATGGCGGCATCACCCTGCTGGTCGGCACCAACAGCAATGGCCAGGGGCATGAGACGATCTTCGCGCGCATGCTGGCGGACCAGTTGGGCATCGCGGCCGAAGGGGTGCGGGTGGTGCAGGGGGATACGGATCTGGTGCCCTTCGGGCGCGGCACCTACGGGTCGCGTTCCGCCGCCGCGGGGGGGTCCGCGGTGCTGCGGGCGGGGGAGAAGGTGATCGCGAAGGGAAAGCTGATCGCGGCGCATCTGCTGGAAGCGGCGCCGGCGGATATCGAGTTCGTCGCAGGCCGCTTCCGCATCGCCGGCACAGATCGCGCGCTGCCGCTGCTGGATGTCGTGCGCGCGGCCTTCGCGCCGTCTCGCCTGCCGCCCGGGATGGAACCGGGGCTCGACCAGGCCGCGCTCTTCGCCGCGAGCGCGCCGACCTATCCGAATGGCTGCCACATCTGCGAGCTGGAAATCGATCCGGAGACGGGGGCGACGGCGATCCTGCGCTACCTCGTCGCCGATGATGTCGGCCATGTCGTGGATCACACGATGCTGGAAGGCCAGGTGCATGGCGGCGTCGCGCAGGGCATCGGGCAGGCGCTGTGCGAGCATCTGATCCATGACGCGGCGGGGCAGGTCGTCACCGCCTCCTTCATGGACTACGCGATGCCGCGCGCCGCGGATCTTCCTGTGTTCGCGCTGCTCGACAATCCGCATCCGACCAGCGTCAATCCGCTCGGCGCGAAGGGTGGCGGAGAAGCGGGCACGATCGGCGCGCCGCCGGCGGTGATCTCCGCGGTGTTGGATGCGCTGGCGCCGCGGGGCGTCACGCATATTGATATGCCGGCGACACCGGCGCGGATCTGGGCGGCGCTGCATGCTTGACCATCGGCATGCGCGCTCCGCACTCTGAGGGCATCGCAGGGCGAGGGATCGGGGCCATGAGGCAGGGATCGGGGCGGCGGGCGCTGCTCGGGATGGGTGCGGCGATGATGGCGGTGCCGGGCGCGGCGCGGGCGCAGGCCTGGCCGACGCGGCCGGTGCGGGTGGTGGTGCCCTATCCCGCCGGTGGCGGCACGGACACGATGGCGCGCATCGCCTCCCAGCATCTGACGCAGCGGCTGGGGCAGCCCTTCGTGGTGGACAACCGCGCGGGGGCGAATGGCCAGGTGGCGAGCGAATTCGTCGCGCGCAGCACGCCGGACGGATACACGCTGTTCTTCTGCGGCAACACGCAGACCGGCATCATCCCGCATATGCAGCCCGTGGGGTATGATCCCGCGCGGGATTTCACGCCGATAAGCATCTTCGGCGCCAACCCCGCCGTCTTCGCCCTGCATCCCGCCGTGCCGGCGCGGAGCCTCGCGGAGTTCGTCGCACTCGTGCGGGCGCGGCCGGGGCAGTTGAACTATGGCTCCGCCGGCACGGGCACCATCACGCAATTGGCCGCGGCGCTCTGGGTGCATCGCCTGGGGCTCGACATCGTGCATGTGCCGCTGCGCGGTGGCGCCCAGAGCATCACGGAAGCGCTGGCCGGGCGCGTGCAGATGCTGACGGGCGTGACGGGCGATCTGCTGCCGGCGGCGGCGAATGGCGGGCTGCGCGTCATCGCCGTATCCGGCGCCGAGCGCCTGCCGCAATTGCCGGAGGTCCCGACGCTGGCAGAAAGCCTGCCGGGCTTCACCGTCATCAACTGGAACGGCTTCGTCGCCCCCACCGGCACGCCTGCCGAGATCGTGCAGCGCGTGGCGCGGGAGGTGGCGGAGATCGTGAAGCTGCCGGAGGTGGTGCAGCGGCTCGGCGTGCTCGGCATCACGCCCGTCGGTGCTACGCCGGCGGAGATGGCGGCGCATATGGCGCAGGAAGGGCCGATGCTGCGCGAGGCCGCGCAGAGCCCCGGCGCAAGAGCCAGTTGAGATGACCGCGCTGGCGCTGCGCCTCGCCATTTCGGACTACGACCATGTGAGGGACCTCGTCTCCGGCGTGGTGGCCGTGCCGGGTGTCACGCTGCAGGTCGAGCAGCCGCCGGTGGGCGAGATCTTCCAGCGCGCGCTGCGGGGCGAGGCGTGGGACGCGCATGAGATGTCGATGGGCATGCATGTCGCGCGGCTGGCCGCGGGGGATGACAGCCTGACGGCGATTCCCGTCTTTCCCTCCCGCGTCTTTCGCCTGTCCTCCTTCTATGTGCGGGAGGACGGGCCGGTGCAGCGGCCGGAGGATCTGCGCGGGCGGCGCGTGGGCGATCCCGATTGGGCGATGACGGCAGGCATCTATGCGCGGGGCTGGTTGCAGCACGCCATCGGCGTGGCACCGGCGGAGATCGACTGGGTGCAGGCGGGGCTCGATGCGCCCGGACGGCAGGAAACGCTGCGCTTCGCCTTCCCGGAGGGGCTGCGGCGGACCAGCCGGCCGGAGACGAACCTCGATGCGATGCTCCTGTCCGCCGAGGTGGATGCGGTGCTGTCGGCACAGCCACCGCGCTCCGCGCTGATACCCGGCAGCGGCGTGCGGCGGCTTGTCACGGATGTAGGGGCGGCGGAGCGGGAGTATCTGCGTGCCACCGGAATCTTCCCGATCATGCATGTGCTGGCGGTGAAGCGCGCCGTCATCGAGCGGAACCCCTGGCTGGCGCCGGCGCTGCTGGCGGCCTTCCAGGAGGCGAAGCGGCGCAGCGTGGCGCGGATGGGCGACATCATGGCATCCCGCTTCCCTTGGCCCTGGGCGTGGGAGGCGGCGGAACAGGCGCGCGGGTTGTTCGGCCCGGACCCCTGGCCCTACGGCGTCGCGGCCAATCGGCGGACGCTGGAGGCGTTTCTCGATTTCTGCGCGGAACAGGGCGTGGGGGCGCGGCGGGTGGGGCTGGACGAGTTGTTCGTCCCGGGCGCGGAGGAGCCGGGCTGACCCCCGGCGCTTGCCTTACCGAATAAAACGTGGCGATACTGATGGGTAAGGGCCCTCGCCCATCCCCTCGGAGGAATTGCCAGCGTGATCCCGCGCACCCTTTTCTCACCCGACCATGAGCTGTTCCGCGACCAGGTGAAGCGCTTCATCGCGGAGGAGATCGCGCCCCATCACGCGGGGTGGGAGAAGGACGGCATCGTGCCGCGCTCGGCTTGGCTGAAGGCCGGCGAGATGGGCTTCCTCTGCACCTCGGTGCCGGAGGAATACGGCGGCGCGGGCGGCGATTTCCTGCATGGCACCATCCTGATCGAGGAGATGGCCCGCGCAGGGATGACGGGGCCGACCTTCTACCTGCAATCCGAGATCATCTCCCCCTACCTCGTCCACTGCGGGACGGAGGCGCAGAAGCGCCGCTGGCTGCCAGGAATGGCGGAAGGCACGGTGGTGTGCAGCCTCGGCATGAGCGAGCCGTCCGGCGGCAGCGACGTGGCGAATATCCGCACCACCGCGATCCGGGACGGGGACCACTACGTCGTCAACGGGCAGAAGGTGTTCATCACCGCCGCCCATGGCGCGGACCTGCTTCTGTTGGCCTGCAAGACGGACCCGAAGCTGGGCGCCAAGGGCGTTTCCCTGCTGCTGGTCGATACCACCCTGCCGGGCTTTAAGCGCGGCCGGAAGCTGGAGAAGATCGGCTGCAAGGCGCAGGACACGGCGGAGCTGTTCTTCGAGGATATGCGCGTGCCCGTGGACTGCCTGCTCGGCGAGGAAGGCCGCGGCTTCGCCATGCTGATGAACGAATTGCCGCAGGAACGCCTCGTGCAGGCGATCCGCGCTGTCGCATCCTCGGAAGCCGCGATCGAGTGGACGGTGGACTACGCGACGCAGCGCAAGATGTTCGGCCAGACGCTGGCGGATTTCCAGAACACCCGCTTCAAGCTGGCGGAGATGCGCGCCGATACGCTGGCCCAACGCGTCTTCCTCGACCGCTGCATCGAGTTGCATCTGAAGCGAGAGCTGTCCGCCATCGACGCGGCGATGCTGAAGCTGACGACGACGGAATTGCAGGGCCGCGTGATGGACCAGTGCCTGCAGTTCTTCGGGGGCTGGGGCTATATGTGGGAGTACCCGATCGCCCGCGCCTTTGTGGATGCCAGGCTGGGGCGCATCGGTGGCGGTGCGGTGGAGGTGATGAAGGAAATCATCTCCCGCGACATGATGCCGAAGAATGCGAAGCCAGCGCGCGCCCAGGGCTGAGATGCTTTACTCTGGCCTAGTCCCTGCGTGGCTGGTAAAGCCGGCGGGAATCGTACCCGCAGGGATAAAGGCCAACGCACCCCATGGCGAACCCGAACCCCGCCCCGGCAATGGGCATCCGTGACGAAGTCGCCGCGCTGAAGCGCGAGCGGACGATCGCCGCAGCGGTCGAGCTTTTCTACGAGCGTGGCTATGAAAACACCACGCTGGATTCGGTCGCGGAACGGCTTGGCGTGACCAAGCCCTTCATCTACGCGCATTTCAGCTCGAAGAGCGAATTGCTGGCGGAGATCTGCTCGCGCGGCATCGCCTCCGCCCTGCGCGCCATGGAAGGCGTGCTGGCGCTGGAGGAGACGACCCCGACGGAGAAGCTGGCGGAGCTTGGCCGGCGCTTCGTGACCGCGGTGCTGGAAAGCCAGAAGCACATCGCGATCTTCGCGCGGGAGGAAAAGAACCTGCTGCCGCGCGACTTCGAGCGCATCAGCGCCATGCGGCGGGATTTCGACCACAAGCTGTCCGCGCTGCTGGCCGAAGGCGCCGAGAGCGGGGAGTTCCGGGTGCCGGATGCGCGGCTCGCGGCGCTGGCGATCGGCGGAATGGTGAGCTGGGCCTATGTCTGGTACCGCCCGAACGGCCGCCTGGCGCTGCCGGATTTGGCGGAGGAAATGTCGCGCATGCTGCTGGCCCTCGTTCAGGCGCAGGCGCTGCCACCGCCCGCCGCGACGCGCCCGGCGAAGCCAGCCCGCAAGCCCACGGTGCGACCGGCCCGCGCCAGCACGGCGCGCGCCGCGCGGCGGTAGGGTTCAGCCCCGGCCGGAGAAATCGGCCTCGGAGACCGACGCAATACCGGCGCGTCGACGGGCATCCGCCACCATGCTCGCCGGCGGCTTCGCGTAGATGCCGCGACGGGAGACACCGAGGCCGAGCTTTTCCCGGGCACCCGCCATGAAGGCGGCGTGCCGGAACAGCGTGCCGAGGGAATCCAGCACCGGCGCGCCGTCGACCTCCCGGATGCCACGCCGCCAGACGAATTCGGCGAGGAAGCCGTCTCCGGGGATGATGACCTCCGCGCCCTTGTCGAGCAGCTTGCGGCAGGCACGCACGAAGCCTTCGGCCATCGGCGCCGTCGTCGCCTCATCGGCTTCGAGCATGTATTCGTCGATCGGCGGTTCCATCCCCAGCGCGCCGACCATGCGGCCTTCGAGGCTGTAATGATGCGCCAGTTCCTCATGCAACCGCTGCTGGTCGCGATTGAGGGCGACCATGCCGAAGGATTTTCCGAGCGAGCAGGCCATCAGCATGCAGCTTTCCGACAGGCCGACGACGGGGATATCCACCAGCGATCGCGCGGCGCGCAGCGCCGGGTCGAAGAAGCAGCCCAGGGCGAAGGCGTCATACCCCTCGCGCTCGGCGGCGAGCACGGCCTCGCAGATCTGCGCCTCGTTCAGGAACTCGATGTAGCGGTAACGGATGGCATCGATGGGGGCGAGGTCCGGGCCATAGGTACCGGGGCGAAGGCCATGCACGGTGACGGAATCGCCGGGGTCGCAGACCTGCGCGGCATGGGCCTGGAGCGTGCGGCGATACAGCGGCACACGGTCCAGGTCACTGAAACTCTGGTGCCAGATGCGCATGGCCGTGCCCTCCCCTTCCCGTCGCGCGGGTGGGGAATTGTCGCGGAAACCCGCGGGTGCGGCAAGACGTGCAAAGATTTCGAATGGACCTGTTGGTAGCTTTTACCACCAATCCGTTGACAGCCGCGGGGCGGCATGCGGCCATGGCGCACCCCTACGGGGAAGCAGGAGGAAAGCCATGACCGATCCCTCGGACGCACCCGAATACGAGGTGCATGCCATCCGCTATTCCCATGACGCGAAGCGCCGTCTGTCGGAGAATTTCCTGCCGCCGCTGACCGAGCCGGCGGACCAGCATGACAGCCCGATGCCGATGGATTTCTTCGTCTGGCTCGTGGTGGGCGGCGGGCGGACCATCGTCGTCGATACCGGCTTCGACAAGGCATCGGCCACGCGGCGCGGGCGGACGATCACGCTGCCGGTGGAAGAAGGGCTGAAGGCCCTTGGGGCGACGCCGGATACGGTGACGGATGTGGTGCTGACGCATCTGCACTGGGACCATTCCGGCAACAACGGCCTTTTCACGAAGCACCGCTACCACGTGCAGGACCGGGAGATGGCCTTCTGCACGGGCCGCTGCATGTGCCACCCCTTCGCCCGCCGTCCCTTCGATGTGGAGGATGTGACGGCGATGGTGCGCCGCATCTATGCCGGCAATGTCCAGTTCCACGACATGACCAGCGAAGTGGCGCCCGGCGTCACGCTGCATCACGTCGGCGGACATTCCGCGGGCATGCAGGTGGTGCGGGTGAAGACGAAGCGCGGCTATGTCGTGCTCGCTTCCGACGCCGCGCATTACTACGCCAATATGCTGGACGCACGGCCCTTCACGCTGGTGACGGACCTCAACGAGATGCTCGACGGCTTCAAGACCTGCCTCGCTCTGGGATCGACGCGCCAGCACGTC
>CANJXD010000150.1 GCA_947478535.1 Acetobacteraceae bacterium | reverse complement strand
CGCTCACCCCCATTTCACGGAGGTTGATGTCCATATCGGCAAACATCGCGTCAAACACGGCCTGGGCGAGCAGCGGCCCGGCCGGATCGGCATCCCGGTGCAGCCGCGCGATCAGCAGCGCAACATGCAAGGAAACCAGGTCGAACCTGCCATCCAGCGTATCCGGCACGCCATCGGGGCCGAAAAGCACGGGTTGCCGCGCCGCGCCGACCGCCGCCGTATAGAGCGCGAAGCCCGCTCGCTCGTGCGGCTTGCGCCTGAAGAGGCCAAGAAGGCCCATGCCCTGCTCCGATGAAGACTGCGCCGGTGGACCGGCCGGTGGACCGCCTGGCCGCGCCCGGCCGTTGACCGCGCCGCGTGGCGGTGGAATACCGCCTCACATGGAGCGCCCTGTGCACCCGGTCAACGTCCTGCCCTGCCCTGCCCGCGCTCGTCGCGCCGGCGGCCTCGCCCTCGCCCTCGCGGCACTGGTCTCGACCGGTGGCTGCTCATGGCTGCCCGCAATGCCGTCCGTACCCGGCGCGGGGCTGTTCGAAAGCCCCGCCCAGATGCGCGGCCATGCGGTGGAGGATGATGTGCTGGCCCAGCTTACGGTCGGCGTATCCTCCAAGACGGATGTGGAAGCGCTGCTCGGCTCTCCCTCCGCCACCGGCACCTTCGATGACAACAGCTGGTACTACCTCAGCAGTGTCACCCGGCAGCGCCCGGGCCGTGCGCTGGCGGTGGAAGATCAGCGTTCCATCGCGATCATCTTCGATGGCCGGGGCGCGGTGCAGGAGATCCGTCGCCTCGGGCAGCAGGATGGGCGCGACGTTGCCCTGGTCAGCCGCGTCACCCCCTCCCCAGGGAATGAACGCACGCTGTTGCAGCAGCTGTTCGGCAATATCGGCCGCCTCGGCCCCGGCCTCGGCCAGGGCGCCAACACCACGGTCGGCGCGCCCTCCCCCACCAGCCGCTGATTGGGCGGCCCGCTGCGCTGGCGGGCCGATCACGCCCGCGCCCCGGGCGCTTGTCCGGGCGCGATAGGCGTTTGCTATGGGCGGAACAGCCAGAACGGCATTTCGCCATGGCCACCCCCTCTGATACGCCTTGCGCTCCGAGGAGGGCTGATGGCGATGGACCCGAAACAGACAAGGCTCGCGGCGCCAGTGCGGCTGGACATGGCGGCGCTGGACGCGGTGACGGGCGGCTCCGCCACCGGCCCACAGATCATCTTCGGGAGCGGCGGCAGCGACCCCGGCGACCTGATTGGTATGGGTGGGGCTGGCGGTGACGGCGGCACGCCCGGGACCGGCGGTTCCGGCGGCACCGGCAGCCAGGGCGGCGAAACGAGCCCCGGCGGCGCCGGCGGCGCGGGTGGCCAAGGCGCACCAGGCGGTGCCGGTGGAATCGGCGGGGCCGGCGGCCATGGCGCGCCGAGCGGTGCCGGTGGAATCGGTGGGGCTGGCGGGCATGGCGCGCCCGGCGGTGCTGGCGGAAGTGGCGGGTCCGGCAGCAGTGGCGGCACCGGCGGTCTGGGCGGGGCCGGCGGCGCGGGTGGGCCTGCCGGCGGGGCGCCGGGGTATGGCGGCACCTCGGGCGGCTGATCCAGCGCGGGGGCGGGGCGTCAGGCCAGGCGCGGCACCTGTCGCGGCCAGAGGGTCAACACCAGCGCGAAGAACAGCGCCGGCAGCAGCAGCAGGTTCAGCACATACCACCCCGCCGCGGCGTGGATGGCGCCGGACCCCATGGCGGTGCAGGCGACGGTGCCGAAGACGATGAAGTCATTCGCCGTCTGCGCCCGCACCCGTTCCTCCGCCGTGTGGGACAGCGCCAGCATTGTCGTCGCGCCGACGAACATGAAGTTCCAGCCGAGGCCGAGCAGGATCAGCGCCGCGGTGAAGTGAACGAATTCCTCCCCCATCATCGCCACGCCGACGCAGGCGACATTCAGCAGCGCGCCGATGGTCACGATCCGCTTCGCCCCGAAGCGCGCGATCAGCCGCCCCGTGAAGAAGCCGGGCGCGAACATCGCCACGGCATGCGCCTGGATCACCGTCGCACTCGCCGTCACAGCGAAGCCGCAGGCCATCATCTCGAGCGGCGTCGAGGTCATCACCAGGTTCATCGTGCCATAGGCGACCGCAGCCGTGAGCGCCGCGGCCAGGAAGGCAGGGCGGCGGACGATGTCCATCACCGGCGTCGGGCTCACCTGCCGGGCGGGCGGCGGCGGCAGGCGGACGATGGACAGCAGCACCATGCAGACCATCGGCAGCAGCGCCAGGATCAGGTAGGTGCCGAGGAACAGGAACGGCTCCACCATGTCCTTCGAGTGCTTCACCACCTCCGGCCCCACGATGGCCGACAGCACGCCGCCGGCCATCACCAGCGAAATGGCGCGCGGCCGATAGGCCGGAGAGGCAACCTCGCTCGCCGCGAAGCGGTAATGCTGGGCGATGCCGAAGCCGAGCCCCGCCGGCAGCCCGCCCGCGACATAGAGCCAGAAGCTGTGCTGGTAGATGCCGGCGGCGAAGACGATGCCGCCGACCAGCGAGGCGCAGGCCCCCAGCATGAAGCCGGCGCGCCGCCCAAGCCGTGAGAAGATGATGCCGGCGGGGATCGAGGCGGCCATCGTCGCCACCATCTGCAACCCCATCGGCAAGGTCGCCAGCGCCTTATCCTCGGCGAGGCTGTAGCCGATCAGCGCGGACATCGTGACCTGGCCGACCACGGAGGCATTCATCAGCGCCTGGCAGAAAAACAGCAGCCAGACGTCGCGCTTCATCTGCGCCTCGGCGCGATCCATCAGAAGTGACTCCATCCCCCCTGGGGCAATGGAACGCCATTGCCCGAGGCATCCTGAACCCGGACGCCTTCGCCCGCCATGAAGCACCCGATCCGCGTCACCGTCACCCCCGCCACCGCGCTGGCCTGCTGCACGCGCGGCGCATCGGCGGGATCGGCGGCGAAGATCAGTTCATAGTCATCCCCGCCGGCCAGGATGCGCGCCAGCAGGCCCGGGTCGGCCTCCAGGGCTGCCCGTGCCGGGGCCGAAAGCGGCACGGCATCGGCCCGGACCAGCGCCCCGCAGCCCGCCGCCCGCGCGAGGTGGCCGAGGTCCTGCACCAGGCCATCGGAGACATCCATCGCCGCCCGCGCGATGCCCGCCAGGGCCAGGCCCAGCGAAAGCCGCGGCTCCGGCAGCCGATAGCGCCGCGCGAGATGCGGGTTCGGCGCCAGCCGTCCCGTCAGCGCCAACAGCCCGAGCGCCCCATCGCCGATCGTCCCGCTGACCCAGACATCATCGCCGGGCCGCGCCCCGACCCGCCGCAACGCCGCGCCAGGGGCGACATGGCCGAGGATGGTCAGCGAAAAGGTGGCTGGCCCCGGCGTCACCACCGTATCGCCGCCAAGGACCGAAAGGCCGAATTCCGCTTGGTCTTGCCCCAGCCCGCGCGCGAAGGCCGCGATCCAGTCATCGCCGGTTCCGCGCGAAAAGCCACAGGTCATGAGGTAGCCCAGCGGTGCCGCGCCCATCGCGGCGAGGTCCGAAAGATTCACCCTTAACAGCTTCCGCCCGATCGTCTCCGGCGGGTCATCGGGCAGGAAATGCACGCCGGCCACCATGGCATCGGCGGCCAGCACCAGGTCCCGCCCCGGCGGCGGCGTGAGCACCGCCGCGTCATCGCCAAGATCGAGCGCGCCTTCCCCGGCCAGTGGCCGGAAATGGCGCGCGATCACCTCGAATTCGGCGGGTAGCCCCATCCCTCAGGCGCGCGGTGGCGGCGCGAATTCGTCGCCGCGCAGGGCGCGTGCCAGCGCGTCCAGCACGCCATTGGCGAAGCGCGGCTCATCGCCCATGAAGAAGCCGTGCGCGATATCGAGGTATTCGTTGATCACGACGCGCGCCGGTGGCTCATGCGGGTTCGACAATTCCCCGGCGGCGGCGCGCAGCAGGGCGCGCAGCACCGGGTCCAGCTTTTCCAGCGGCCAGTCCTTCGCCAGCGCCTTGCCGATCACACCGTCCAGCGTCTCGATGCGGGACGCCGTCTCCCGCACGATGCGGGCGAAGAGCTTGGCGTCGGCGTCGGGAATGCGGCCCTCGCCCAGCCCCTCATCGGCATCGTTCGGGCCGAGGCGGTGGCGGATGAATTGCTGGACCACGGCTTCCGGGCTTTCGCCGGCCTGTTCGCTCTGGAACAGCGCCTGCACGGCGGCGAGGCGCGCGCCGGTGCGGGGGCGGCCCTTCTGCAACTTGCCGCTGTCGCGCGCCATGCCGCTCATGCCAGCCCCCATCGGCGGGCGAGTGCCACCTGTGTCAGTGCGGCATGCGCGGCTTCCACGCCCTTGTTCGCGCCATCGTCGCGCGACCGGGCGATGGCCTGGTCCAGGCTCGCCACCGTCAGCAGCCCGAAGCCGAGCGCGGCACCGGTTTCGGCCGAGATCTGCATGATGCCCTGGCAGACGGCGTCGCAGATGAAGTCGTAATGGTCCGTCTCCCCCTTCACGACGCAGCCGAGCAGGATGAAGCCATCCCACCCACGCCCTGCCTTCAGCGCCATCCGGAGTGCCGCGGCCAATTCGAAGGCGCCGGCGACATCCACCACCTCCAGCGTCCCACCCGCCGCATCCACCTCCCGCCGCGCGCCGGCCAGCATGCCGCCGACGACGTCGGTGTAGTAGGGCGCCTGGATGACCAGCAGCCGGGGCGGCTGGCCGGGAATGGTCTGCGCGGCCCTGACAGGCGCGTCCTTCGTGCTCACTTGTCGTCCTTCGGGATCGGCCGGGTCTCGATGACCGTCAGGCCGTAGCCTTCAAGGCCCACGATGGGGCGGGGATTGTCGGAAAGGCGGATGATGTCGCGCAGGCCCAGATCGGCCAGGATCTGCGCGCCGATCCCGTAATCCCGGATCTCCGGGGCGCGGGCTTCCTTGTCCCGCCGTTGGCGCACCTGCTGGGTGATGCTGTCCGGCCGCCAGTCGCGCAGGATGACCACGGCGCCGCGCCCGGCCCGCTCGATGGCCCGCATCGCGCTGTGCAATTCGCGGTCCACATTGCCCTCGACCGTGTCGCGCAGCAGGGATGCCGCGTGCATCCGCACCAGCGCCGGCTCCGGCGTCGTCAGGTCGCCCTTCACCAGCGCCACATGTTCGCCATGCCCAAGGGTGGAGTTGTAGGCGATGACGCGCCAGGTGCCGCCGATGCCATCGACGGTGCCTTCCTCGACCCGCTTCACCAGCTGTTCCGTCCGCCGCCGATGCCCGATCAGGTCCGCGATGGTGCCGAGCTTCAGGCCGTGATGCTGCGCGAAGGCTACCAGATCCGGCATCCGGGCCATGGTGCCGTCATCGTTCATGATCTCGCAGATCACGCCGGAGGGGTTGAGCCCCGCGAGGCGGGCGAAATCCACCGCCGCTTCCGTGTGCCCCGCCCGCACCAGCGTCCCGCCATCGCGGGCCACCAGGGGGAAGACATGGCCTGGCGTGACGATATGCTCCCGCCCCAGTTCCGGGTTGATCGCGACGGCCACGGTGCGGGACCGGTCAGCGGCGGAAATCCCCGTCGTCACCCCGTCCCGCGCCTCGATGGAGACGGTGAAGGCCGTCTCGTGCCGGGTGCCGTTGGATTTCGCCATCAGCGGCAGGGCCAGCTGTTCCACCCGATGGCGCGCCATCGCCAGGCAGATCAGCCCGCGCGCATGCTTGGCCATGAAGTTGATGGCATCGGGCGTCGCGAATTGCGCGGGGATGACGAGGTCCCCCTCATTCTCCCGGTCCTCATCATCCACCAGGATGAACATGTGGCCTCGCCGGGCTTCCTCGATCAGCTCCTGCGTCGGGCTGAGGAATTCGGCGAAGCTGGTGGTCCGCGTCTGCACGTTCATGCCTTGAACTCCGCCAGCCGGGCGACGTAGCGCGCCAGCATGTCGATCTCGATGTTGACCGCGTCCCCGGGCCGCAGCGCGGCGAAGCCCGTGACCTCGGTGGTGTGGGGGATGATGTTGACGCCGAAGCCGGAGGTATCCGCCTCATTCACCGTCAGTGAACAGCCATCGACGCCGATGCTGCCCTTTTGCGCGATGAAGCGCAGGAAGGCGTCCGGCACGGCGAAGCGCCAACGGGTGGAGCCGTTCTCCGGCGCCGCGCTGATGACATGGCCAACGCAATCGACATGGCCGGACACGATATGCCCGCCCATCTCGTCGCCGAGTTTCAGCGAGCGTTCGAGGTTGATCCGCCGCCCAGCCCGCCAGGTACCGAGCGTCGTCTTCGACAGCGTCTCGGCGGAGGCTTCGACGACGAAGCGGTCCACCCCGTATTCCACCGCCGTCAGGCAGCAGCCGGAACAGCAGATGGAGGCGCCGATGGCCGCACCCTCCAGCCAGCCCGCGGGGGTCTCGATGGTCAGACGCATGTCCTGCCCGCCGCCGATCGGGGTGATGGCGGTGACCTCCCCCATCGCGGTGACGATACCCGTGAACATTCAACCAGCCTCGCGCTCGAATTCCGTCAGCATATCCGCCCCGAGCGGGCGAACCGCAACCCGGCGGAACTTGGGCGCGCTGGCGAGATCGGACAATGGCCCATCAGGATTGAGGTTATAGGCCGCCGGAATTCCATCGCCCCCGATCACGCTCGGCGCGTGGAACCAGGCGAGGCGGTCCACCAGGCCCTCCCGCAGCAGGGAGGCAGCGATGCCGGACCCACCTTCCGCCAGCACCCGGGTGATCCCGCGCTCCGCCAATGCCCTGAGGATGCCCTCCATGGCGAGCCCGCCCGGCCCTTCCGGCAATTCCAGCACCTCCACCCCCGCCTCCCGCAGCGGGGCGAGTGTGGTGTCCGGATGGCCGGAGACGGTCGCGACCAGCGTCGGCACGTCCCGCGCTGTGCGCACGAGCCGGGATGACAGGGGAATACGCAGCCGGGCATCCGCCACCACCCGAGGCGCCGCCACCGGCACGCCGCCGGGCAGGCGGCAGGTCAGGTCCGGGTCATCGTCGATGACGGTGCCGGACCCCACCAGGATGGCGTCATGCCGCGCCCGCAGGCCATGCGCGGCGCGGCGGGCTTCCGGCCCGGTGATCCAGCGGCTTTGCTTGGTGGCCGTGGCGATCCGCCCATCCAGCGTCGTCGCCAGCTTGAGCGTGACCATCGGCAGGCCATGGCGCAGCCGCTTGACGAAACCGAGGTTGAGCGCCGCCGCCTCGGCCTCCATCAGCCCTTCGTCGACCGCGATCCCGGCGGCGCGCAGGCGCGCGATCCCTTCCCCATCCACCCGCGGATCGGGGTCCCGCATGGCCATGACAACTCGAAAAATGCCGGCGGCGGCCAGGGCATCCGTGCAGGGGGGCGTGCGTCCCCAATGGCAGCAGGGCTCCAGCGTGACATAGGCGGTGGCGCCGCGCGCAGCTGCCCCGGCGCGCTTCAGCGCCTCCGTCTCCGCATGCGGGCGCCCGCCGGGCTGGGTCCAGCCACGGCCGACCACCTGATCACCCGCTGGGCCATCCCGCACGATGACGCAGCCGACCGCCGGGTTCGGCCAGGTATTGCCAAGGCCACGCGCCGCCAGGGCCAGCGCGGCCCGCATATGCACCAGGTCGTCCACGCGCCTCAGGACCCTTCGATCTTGCCCAGAAACTCGCGGAAATCCTTGGCTTCGCGGAAGTTCCGGTAGACGCTGGCGAAGCGGACATAGGCCACTTCATCCACGTCGCGCAGGGTTTCCATCACCACCTCACCGACCCGGCGGCTGGTGACCTCGCTATCGGCTTCGACTTCGAGGCGCCGCTGGATACCGCTGACGATTCGCTCGATCCGTTCCTCATCGAAGGGGCGCTTGCGCATGGCGACGCGGACGGACCGGGCGAGCTTGTCCCGGTCGAACGGCATCCGCCGCCCATCCGACTTCACCACCACCAATTCGCGCAGCTGCACCCGTTCGAAGGTGGTGAAGCGGTTGCCGCAGGCGGGGCAGGACCGCCGGCGCCGGATGGAAGCCCCATCCTCCGCCGGCCGGCTATCCTTCACCTGGGTGTCTTCACCCCCACAGAACGGGCAGCGCATGTTTCTAGGCCCTCAGACGGCGGGCGCGCGCTCCGCGCGCTTGCCTTCGCGCCCTGCACTGTTGTGCCGGGCCATGCGGATGGTCTGGGCGCGGCGCCCATTCGGGCGCTCGGCCCGCTGAAGGACGCGGGCCGCCAGGGGCTGACTTTGGGCCGTCATCCAGGGTGGCGGGCATGGTGCGCCAGCCTCAGTAGATCGGGAAGCGGCGGCAGAGTTCCAGCACGCGGGCCTTCACGGCATCCTCCACCGCGCTGTTGCCATCGGCCGCATTGGCGCGGGCCATGCCATCCAGCACTTCGCCGATCATCTGGCCGACCTGGCGGAACTCCGCCTCCCCAAACCCGCGCGTCGTTGCCGCGGGGCTACCGAGCCGGACGCCGGAGGTCGTCATCGGCTTCTCGGGATCGAAGGGAATGCCGTTCTTGTTGCAGGTCAGGTGGGCGCGGTTCAGCGCGCCTTCCGCCACCTTGCCCGTCAGCTTCTTCGGCCGGAGGTCCACCAGCACCAGGTGGTTGTCGGTGCCCCCGGTGACGAGGTCGAGGCCCTGCGCCTTCAGCTCCTCCGCCAGCGCCCGGGCGTTCAGCACCACCTGCTTCGCATAGGCCCGGAATTCGGGGCGCAGCGCCTCCCCGAACGCCACGGCCTTGGCGGCGATGACATGCATCAGCGGCCCGCCCTGGAGGCCGGGGAAGACCGCGCTGTTGATCTTCTTCGCCAGCGCCTCGTCATTGGTGAGGATCATGCCGCCGCGCGGCCCGCGCAGCGTCTTGTGCGTCGTGGTCGTGGCGATATGGGCGTGGGGGAACGGGCTGTCATGCGCGCCGCCGGCGACCAGCCCTGCGAAATGCGCCATATCGACCATGAAGGTCGCACCCACCTCATCCGCGATGGCACGAAACCCGGCAAAATCCCAGGCGCGGGCATAGGCGGACCCACCGGCGATGATCAGCTTCGGCTTCGCTTCCAGCGCGATCCGGCGGACCTCCGCCATGTCGATCCGCTGGTCTTCCCGGCGCACGGTATAAGGCACCGGCTTGAACCATTTTCCGGATTGGTTGGCCGGAGCACCATGCGTCAGGTGCCCGCCCGCCGCGAGGTCGAGGCCCATGAAGCTGTCGCCGGGTTGCAGCAGGGCGAAGAACACCGCCTGGTTCGCCTGCGCGCCGCTATGCGGCTGGACATTGGCGAAGCCGCAGCCGAACAGCGTCTTCGCCCGCTCGATCGCCAGCGTTTCCGCGACATCGACGAATTCGCAGCCACCATAGTAGCGGCGGCCCGAATAGCCTTCCGCATACTTGTTGGTCATCACGCTGCCCTGGGCTTCCAGCACGGCGCGGGAGACGATGTTCTCGCTGGCGATCAGCTCGATGCCATCCTGCTGGCGCACCAGCTCATGCTGGATGGAGGCCATCACCTCCGGATCGGCTTCCGCCAGCGAGGCGGAGAAGAAGCGGGCGGGGGTCATCTGGTTCATTCGGGCGCGCTCCAGCCGGGGCTGATCTTCAGGATGCGGCGGCCATGGCGGCCGCCCTCAAAGGGGGTGGCGAGGAAGGTACGCAGCGCGTCGAGCGCCACTTCGGGGCCGGTCATCCGGGCGCCGAGGGCCATGACGTTCGCGTCATTGTGCAGCCTGGTGAGCCTGGCGCCCGTGACATCATGCACCAGGGCGCAGCGGATGGCGGGGTTGCGGTTGGCGGCCATGGAAATGCCGATGCCGGTCCCGCAGATCACCACCCCGAAGGTGGCGCGGCCGCTGGCCACGGCCTGCGCCACGGCGGCGCCGAAATCGGGGTAGTCCACGCTGTCCGGCCCGTTGGTGCCGAGGTCCAGCACCGGGTGGCCGGCGGCTTGCAGCGCCTCGATGAGCGTGGCCTTCAGCGCCACGCCGGCATGGTCACACCCGAAAGCCACATTCACCAGATCCTGTTTGCGCTGAGGGTCAGCCACGGTACGCTCCACGCTCCAGTGTTGGCGTGGCGGGTCCGGTCCCGCCATAGAGACCGAATACGGAAAGCCCCAGCAATTCGCAAAGCTTCAAACCTTGCGAAATTCCGGGCTCCTGATCTCGGTTGAGCCAGCGCGACAACGTGGGCTGACCGACCCCAAACGTGACAGCTAGTTCCACCTGCGTTAGGCGATTGCGATCGAGATATTCCACCCAACCGGTTGCGACGGCGAGAGAAACCGTTGAACGGCGGTATGCATCCTTTCCCAGGGCCTCGGCTGCTTCGGAATCGACACTTTGTTCCATAACGCCGCCATAGCACGGCCGTCCCGACGGCGGAAACGTCCCCTCCCCTCCTTGCCGGAGCGCATGGGCGTACCGCGCAGACGGATTCTAGAGGAAAAAATCTAACGCGTGGTGGCAGCGTGTGACGACGATGATGGTGCCAGGGTCAGAGATTAGAATTGCGCATGACCAGCTACCGTATACCGCTCTACGCTAAGGGAATCCTTTTCGGACTCTCTCATCAGAGTGCATCCGCTGGTGTAAACGACCGGACGATACCATCAGGCAAGACGGGAATGCCAGGCTGATAACCCACACTCAGTCAAGACACAGCGCGCTGACATCCTCACACTCTTGCACAGCGCAAAAGCACGATGTTTACTGGCGTTCCAATAAGTTCCACTAGGCTGACGAGCTAAATTTCAAACCCAGTTGTATTTTTACCTTCGGCCAAATCGCGACGATTGGCTTCTAGTTTAAGCATTTCATCAATTTCCCATTTAAGATAATGACTTCTGATAGAAGCGCAATTTTTCTTCAAGAAAATCAACACGCTTCTCAAAACCCTCAAAGTTGTTTTCAACAAACATAATCACCTCATCTCGCCCATAAAAATCACGAAGAGTAGGTTAGAAAATAAAATTATTTTTGTTTTCTGATTTTTCGTCTATAAAAAAATAATTTCGAGAAATTCCGTAACTGAATAAAAAATCTAAATTGCGATAGGAATTATCATCGCCCCGCATGTAATTATCTCCATACCGTAATAAATAAAAATTTAAACCTGTT
>CANJXD010000149.1 GCA_947478535.1 Acetobacteraceae bacterium | reverse complement strand
TGCGGCGGATGTCGGCGCCTTGAAGAACGGGATGGTCGGCACGCTCGGCAATGTGCAGAGCGGGATGGGCGCCCAGGGGCTCGGCCAGGACCTGCCGCTGCTGGGTCAGGGGCTCGGCGCCGCGCTGGCCGCCAACAACCCCGCGGTTGCGCAGTTGTCCACGATGCAGGGCGCGGTGCTCTACGCCCTGGGCAGCTCCGGGTTGATCGGCCCGCCCGACTCCAACGGCCGCTACACGATGCAGAACGTCGCGGATGCCATCAACCAGGGCATGCGCGCCTACGGGCTGGTCGGCGCCACCGACACGCCGGCGACGGTGACGCCGGACAATGAAATCGCGATCAACACGCCGCTGACGCCGACCGCCTATACCCAGACCCTGGAAGCGAGCCAGTCGCTCGGGCTGGGCGGCTTGCTGCGCGCGCAATCCGATGGCGAGGTCGATCTCAACATCACCTATGCGCTGAACCTGCGCATGGGCATCGACAGTGGCGTCTATGTCCGCACCGACCTGACGACGCAGGAACTGACGGCGCAGCTGACGGTAGCTACGGGCCCGGACGGCGCGCCGAACAATCCGCATGTCAATGTCGGCGGCGTGGTGGCGCTTGGTGGCGCACAGCTTTTCACCGCCACCGTCCTGCCGACGACAGGGATCGACGCGAGCTTCTCGCTGGATCTGCAGGACGCCAGCGGCAAGCTCTACGTCAGCAGCCTCGACAGCGCCTTCGGCAACATGAAGACGACGGCCTCCGGCGATCTCGACTTCGATCTCCGCTTGTCCACGCCGGATTGGCT
The DNA here is from genome assembly GCA_947478535.1 of Acetobacteraceae bacterium. The sequence goes on along the minus strand of CANJXD010000149.1, from coordinate 10,270 downwards.
GAGCGGCCTGCTGAAGGTGGCGACCGACCTGTCCGTCGACTGGTCCTTCACCCAGGATGCCAGCGGCAATTTCGGCTCCGCCCCCGTTGTCACCTTCTCCAACACAAAGTTCGATTTCCTCAGCTTCCTGACCGACACCGTGCTGCCCTTCCTGGACAATCTGCGGACGGTGATGGAACCGATCAGCGGGCTGATGGAGGTACTGACGGCGGATATCGAGGCTCTGTCCGGCATCGAAGGCGCGCGAGCCCTGCTCGATGTCGTCGATCGCGACAGCGGCTTCGGCGCCGGGCAGGACGGGGAGATCTCGCTGCTCGATATCGCCGCGTTCATGCACGTCCCCGGCATCGGCGCGCTGCTCTCCCTTGCCAGCATCCTCGATGTGGTGGACCACGCGACCCAGTTCCTCGGCGGCCATTTCGGTGATTCCGGCCTCTTCGGTGTGGGTGATTTCGCGATCACCAATGATATCCGCGACGCCAGCTTCACCCTGCCCAACGCGACCGGTCTCGTCAGCGGCGTCGGCGACGTGCTCGGAGACTACCTCGATGCAAAGTTCGACGGCGCGAGCCAGGCGACGCTCGACAGCATCCTCGGTGCCGGCGCCAACAAGCTCGGCACGCCGATCCTGACGGATGCGCAGACCTCGATCGGCTACCTGTTCGGTCGCAAAGTGGACCTGCTGCATTTCGACCTGCCGAAGATCGCCTTCACCCTCGGCGACCGTATCAATGCCGATGGCAGCTTCAGCGGCGGCAGCCTGCTCGATCTCGTCAAGATCCCGATCTTCCTGCCCGGCCTGACGATGGAGCTGGAAGGCGCACTACGTGCCTATATCGACATCGATTTCGGCTACGATACGACCGGCCTGCAGCACTACATGCTCAGCGGCACGGCGGGCGATCCCGGCAACCCATTCGAGGCCGACGAACTGCTGGATGGCTTCTACGTCACGGATTGGGGCGCCGATGGGCTGGAACGGCCGGAGGCGGTGCTCGGTCTGAAGTTCAACCTCGGTGCCGGCCTCGGCATCGACAAGCTGCTGAAGTTCTTCGTCGGCGGCTCCATCGAGGGAACCATCAACCTCGACCTGATCGATGGCGCCAATGGCGGGGCGGAGGATGGCCGCGTCTACTTCGACGAGTTGGCGGCGCAGTTTTCGAACCCCAACGGCTTTTATGTCGGCTACGGCTCGATCCAGGCCTATCTCAACGCCTATGTGGAGATGCCTTTCTTCACGCGCGAATGGCATTCCCCGAGCATCACGCTCGCCGATTTCGATTTCGGCGACAACCGCGCCGCGCCCTTCAACCCGATGCTCGCGCGCATCGACGATGAAGGCTCGCTGGTCCTGCATTCCGGCGGCGATGCCGGTAGGCGGGAAACCACAGACAAGATGGATGGCAACGAGATCTTCGCCATCAGCCTGTCCGGCGGAACGAAGGTAAAGGTCACGGCCTTCGGCTACCAGCAGCTTTTCGCGCTCGACGCCATCACCAATGTTGTGGGCTCCGGTGGCAACGGCAATGACATGCTGAGCATGCAGGCCGGGACCGTCGTTGGCGCGGAATTGCTCCTCGACGGGATTTTGTTCGGCAATGGCGGGGATGACGTACTCGCAGGTGGCGCCGGCAATGACTTGCTGTCCGGCGATACCGGAACGGACCTGCTCTCCGGCGGCGCCGGCAGCGATACGCTGATCGGCGGCGATGATGATGACGTGCTGATCGGCGGCGCCGGCGAGGACTTCATCCACGGCGGCGGCGGCGTGAATACCGTCACCTACGAAGCCTCCAAGGCCTCGGTCAGGGTCGTGGTGAACTTCGGGGCTTCCTCCGGCGGCGACGCCGAGGGGGATATTGTGAGGAGTGTTACCCGCTTGATCGGCGCGGATATCGATGGCGCCGGCGATACGCTGGTTGGCACTTTCGGTGGCGCCACCGGCTACTTCATGTCCGGCCTGCGCGGCGACGATGTGCTGAGAGGCGGCGTCGGCGCCGATACTCTTGTTGGTGGCCTCGGCAATGACCTCATGGATGGGAGCTACGACCCGGATGTGATGGCCGGTGGCCTCGGCGATGACGGCTATGTCGTCGATGACGTCGGCGACGTGGTGGATGAGGATGCATTCGGTGAAGGCGGCGGGCGCGATGGCATCCTGGCCTTCATCGACTACTCGCTGCTCGCCCTGACGGATATCGAGGATCTCCGCATCACCGGCGCCGCCCGCTTCGGCGAAGGCAATGCGCTCGACAACCTCATCATCGGCAATGGCATCGTCGATGTCGATCTCGGCGATGATTTCGACGACACCCTCATCGGCCATGGCGGCGCCGACCGCATCCTCGGCCGCAAGGGCGATGACAGCCTCGATGGCGGCGACGGCGCGGATACGCTGGATGGCGACAGTGGCGCGGACTACCTGAATGCCGGCGACGGTGCCGATTCGCTGGTTGGCGATGCCGGCGCCGATACGCTGGATGGCGGTACCGGGGCGGACAGCCTCGAAGGCGGCGAGGATGCCGACCTGCTGTTCGGCTTCGAGGGCAATGACCTGATCGCGGGCGGCCTCGGCGCCGACACGCTGAATGGCGAGGCCGGCGCCGATACCCTCGATGGCGGCGGGGATGGCGACCTCATCCTGGTCGATGATGCCAACGACCTGGTCCTGGAACTCGCCGACGGCGGTGCCGATACGGTGCAGGCCAGCGTGGCCTACGTCCTGGCCGATGCCGCCATGGTGGAATTGCTGCTGACGGGCAATGCGGCGGCGACCACGCCGCTGTCGCTGCGAGGCAATGTGCTGGCGCAGCGCCTGGTGGGCAATGCCGGCGACAATGTGCTGGAAGGCATGGGCGGCGCCGATACGCTGGACGGCGCCGGCGGGTTTGACACCGCCTACTATGAACATGCCTCCGCCGCGGTGCGGGTCGACATCTTCGCAGGCATCCGCACCGGGGACGCGGCAGGTGATTCCTACATCGGCATCGCCGCCTTCCGTGGCTCCGATGGCTTCGCCGATACGCTTGCCGGCAACGGCCTGGCCGATCGCTTCGAGGGGCTGGGCGGGGATGACCTGCTGTCCGGCAGCGGCGGCACCGACCTGCTGTTCGGCGGGCTCGGCGCGGATACGCTCGATGGCGGCGGCGCGGCCGATACGCTGGCCGGTGGCGCGGGCAACGACGTCTATCTCGTGGACCTGCTGGCCGATGTGGTGGAGGACAGCCGCGCGGGCTACCTGACGGGCGGCGGCGGCGGTACGGATCGCATCATCGCCTCGCTCGACTACACGCTGGGCGACCCCGCGCGCAGCGATATCGAGGAATTGCAGCTGCGCGGCGCGGCGCTGCGCGGCACCGGCAACAGCTTGGCCAACCTGCTGATCGGCACCACCGGCGCGAATACGCTGGATGGCGCTATGGGCGCCGATACCCTGGTGGGCGGCCTCGGCAATGACCTGCTGCTATTCGACGTTGTCGGCGACCGCGTGGTGGAGGACGCCGCTGGCGGCATCGATGAGATCCGCATCACGACCGCGGTGTTCTTCGATACGCCGGAACTGATCGCGACCTTCGACATGAGCGCCGCCTGGCTGCTGGGCACCGAGCATGTGCGGCTGATGGACAATGTGCGTGCCGTGCATCTGTTCGGCAATGCGCTGGACAACCGGCTGGTAGCGAATAACGGCGCCAATACGCTCAGCGGCGGCGATGGCGCCGATACCCTCGCCCCCGGCCTCGGCAACGACACCGTCCTCGGCGGCGCGGGCAACGACCTGCTGCTGGCGGATTTCACCGCCTATGGCGGCGAAGGCGGCCAGGTCATCCAGGACGCGACCAGCATCCTGTTCTTCAACCGCTTCTCCGGCAGGCCGGGGGCTACGCTGCTCTACAGCGGGATCGAGATCTTCGACCTCACCGGCACCTCCGGCCATGACGTGCTGAATGGCGGCGCGCTGGCAGACCGGCTGATCGGCGCCGACGGCGATGACCAGCTGGATAGCCGGATCGGCGGCGCCGAGACGATTGATGGCGGCGGCGGCACGGATCGCTGGATCGTCGATCTCAGCGCCATCGGCAGCCCCATCCTGCTGAGCCTGGCGCAAAGCCAGCTCGGCCCGGTCCTGCTCTCGGAAGGCAGCCGCATCAGTGGCATCGAGGCGCTGACCATGGCGCTGGGTGGCGGTGCCGACAGCATTTCTGCGGTCGGCTTCCGGCAGGCCGATACGATCAGTGGCGGCGCCGGGAATGACACCCTCAACCCCGGCCTCGGCAATGATGTACTGGACGCCGGCGAAGGCACCGACCTGTTGCAGGCGGATTTCACCGCCTATAGCGGCGAAGGCGGCCAGGTCATCCAGGACGCGACCACCATCCTGTTCTTCAACCGCTTCTCCGGCAGGCCGGGCGCCACGCTCTCCTATAGCGGGATCGAGATCTTCGACCTCACCGGCACCTCCGGCCATGACGTGCTGCATGGCGGTGCGCTGGCGGACCGGCTGGTCGGCGCCGACGGCGATGACGATCTCGACAGCCGCATCGGTGGCGCGGAGACGATCGATGGCGGGCTCGGCTCGGATCGCTGGACCGTCGATCTTGGCGCGGTCGCGACGCCGATCCTGCTGAGCCTGGCGGCGAGCCAAGTCGCACCGGTGCTGCTCTCAAACGGCACGCGGGTCGCCGGGATCGAGGCGCTGGCCGTCACCCTCGGCGGTGGCGCGGACAGCGTCTCCTCCGCCGGATTCTCACGCAATGACAGCATCCTCGGCGGCGCTGGGAATGACAGCATCAACCCCGGGCTGGGCAACGATACCGTCGTCGGTGGCCTGGGCATCGACCTGTTGCAGGCGAACTTCACCGACTACAGCGGCGAAGGCGGCGTGGTGGTGCAGAACGCCACCAGCATCCTCTTCTACAACCGCTTCTCCGGCAGCCCGCGGCAGACTCTGGCCTATGCGGAGTTCGAGCGCTTCGACCTGACCGGCACCTCGGGCGGCGACACGCTGAATGGTGGCACCCTGACGGATCGCCTGATCGGTGCCGGTGGCGATGACATGCTCGACAGCCGTACCGGCCTCGCGGAGACGATCGATGGCGGCGCCGGCACGGATCGCTGGATCGCCGATCTCGCCACGGTCGGGACGGCGGTGCACCTCAATCTCCTTACCTCCCTGGACAGCTTCGCGACGCTGTCCAACGGCACGAAGGTGGCGGGGATCGAAGCGCTGACCCTGACACTCGGCGGGGGCGCGGACAGCATCTCGGCCGCCAGCTTCGTGCAGAATGACCGCATCATCGGTGGTGCGGGGAATGACAGCATCGACCCAGGCCTCGGCAATGACGTGATCTCCGGCGACGCGGGCGTCGACCTGCTGAGGGCAGATTTTACCAACTACAGCGGCGAGTCCGGCAGGGTCATCCAGGACGCCACGGGCATCTATTTCTACAACCGCTTTTCCGGCAGCGCGCAGCGGACCTTGACCTATGACGGCTTCGAGCGCTTCGACCTCACCGGCACCACCGGCGACGATGTGCTGAATGGCGGCGCGCTGACGGACCGCCTGATCGGTGGCGCTGGCAGTGACCTGCTCGACAGCCGTACCGGCCTCGCGGAGACGATCGACGGCGGCGCCGGCACGGATCGCTGGCTCGCTGATCTCTCGACGGTCGGGCTGCCGCTCCGGCTGAGCCTCATGGGTTCCCAGGCCACGCCCACGCTCCTGTCGAACGGCACGAGCGTCGGCGGGATCGAGGCCTTGACCATCACGCTCGGCCGCGGCGCGGACAGCATCTCCGCCGCCGGCTTCAGCCAGGCCGATACGATCATCAGCGGCGCGGGGGATGACAGCATCGACCCCGGCCTCGGCAACGACGTCGTCTCCGGCGGCACGGGCACCGATATGCTGGTGGCGGATTTCACCGCCTACAGCGGTGAAGGCGGCGTGGTGCTGCACACCGGCGTCGGCATTTTCTTCTACAACCGCTTTTCCGGCAGCCCCCAGCGGACCTTGACCTATGACGGGTTCGAGCGCTTCGACCTGACTGGCACCACCGGTGGCGATACGCTGCATGGCGGCGCGCTGACGGACCGCCTGATCGGCGGCGATGGCGATGACCGGCTCGATAGCGGCACCGGCCTCGCGGAGACGATCGACGGCGGTGCCGGCACGGATCGCTGGCTCGCCGATCTCGCCACGGTCGGGCCGCCGATCCGCCTGAACCTCCTCACCTCCCAGACCAGCTTCGCGACGCTTCCCAACCGCACCAAGGTCGCGGGGATTGAGGCGTTGACGCTGACGCTCGGCCGCGGCGCCGACAGCATCACCGCCGCAGGCTTCACGCAGAATGACAGCATCCTCGGCGGCGCGGGGAATGACAGCATCGACCCCGGCCTCGGCAATGACACCGTCTCCGGCGGCGCGGGCGTCGATCTGTTGCGGGCAGACTTCACCAACTACAGCGGTGAAAGCGGCCGGGTCTTCCAGGACGCCACGGGTATCTATTTCTACAATCGCTTCTCCGGCAGCCCGCAGCGAACCCTGACCTATGATGGCTTCGAGCGCTTCGACCTGACCGGCACCACCGGCACTGACGTGCTGAATGGCGGCGCCCTGACGGACCGCCTGATCGGTGGCGCAGGCGATGACCGGCTCGATAGCCGCACCGGACTCGCGGAGACGATCCATGGCGGCGAAGGCACCGATCATTGGCTCGCCGATCTCGGCACGGTCAGGACCGACATCCGCCTGAACCTCGTCACGTCCCAGGTCAATTTCACGACACTGTCCAACGGCACGAAGGTGGCGGGCATCGAGGCCTTGACCCTGACGCTCGGCAGCGGCGCGGACAGCATCTCCGCCGCCGGCCTCTCGCAGAATGACACCATTCTCGGCGGCCCAGGCGCCGACACCATCAACCCCGGCCTCGGCAATGACCTCGTCAACGGCGGTACGAGCCGCGACCTGCTGGTGGTGGATTTCACCGCCTATAGCGGCGAAGGCGGCCGGGTCATCCAGGACCCCTCCGCCCTGTACTTCTACAACCGCTTCTCTGGCAGCCCAGTGCGGACGCTGACCTACAGCGAATTCGAACGCTTCGACCTGACCGGCACCACCGGCAATGACCTGTTCTTCGGCGCTGGGGAGGCGGACCGCCTGATCGGCGGCGACGGGGCCGATGACCTGTCTGGCCTCGGCGGGGATGACACGATCGATGGCGGGCTGGGCGCCGATACGATGCGGGGCGGTGAGCAGGCTGACCTGTTCACCGTGGACAACATCAACGATGTCATCGTCGGCGCGCTGGGCGATGGGATCGATACCGTTCGCAGTTGGATCAACTACACGCTGACGGCCACCGTCGAGAACCTGATCCTGCTCAATACGCTCGGTGGGGTTGGCGTCGGCAATACCGGCAGCAACGTCCTCACCGGCACTCGGGCGGCGGATACGCTGGATGGCCAGGCGCGCGCCGATACGCTGGATGGCGATGCCGGGCGCGACAGCCTGATCGGCGGCCTGGGGGATGACCTGCTGATCGGCAATTTTGGCGGCGACACCCTGTCCGGTGGCCAGGGTATCGACGCCTTCCGCTATCTCAGTTCGGCCGAATCGCGGGACACGATCCTGGACTTCACCCAGGGCGAGGACCGGTTGGAAATTCTGGCTGCGGGCTTTGGCGGTGGGTTGGTGGCCGGCGGCACCCTGACCGCGGCGTTCTTCGCCAGCAACGCCACCGGCGTGGCCACGGCAGGGACCGCGCAGTTCACCTATGCGACCAGCACAGGCAATCTGCGGTGGGATGCGGACGGCACGGGCCCTGGTGATTCGGAACTGATCGCGAGGCTGGCTTCGTTGCCGGCGCTGGCCGCCTCGGACATCCTGCTGATCTGAGAGGCTGCGGAAAACCAGACGGGCTGGCGGGACGGCGCCCGTTCTTCCGCGCCCTGCTGGAGCAATCTGCGTTCAGACGGAGTCAGCTGAACGCGGATTCTTCCCAGTATTCAACGCCCTCTGAAGCGCACCGCACCCATTCCATGGTTCGCCCCTCATCTCCGACGAATGCACCCCTATCGTCAGAGGCCTGATGACCGTGGGGAAAGCTTCATTGACAGGCGTTTGATCGCGCTGCCAGTCTCGCCGCCAAGCCCGCAGAGGCGAGGAGAGGAAATGTCCATCAGCGGGGCCATGCGCTGGCTGGCCGTCGGGCGCAGAACCTCCTTGGCTCCAGCCGCATTTCCCCTGGTGGTGTTGCCTCCGGAGGCACAGCGGCCGAACGGACCGACGACGATCGTCGTCCCGTACACACCTGGCACTGTCCCTGACATCCTGGCCCGTCCCGCCGCGCTGCTGCTGCTGGCGCGCTCTGGCCAGCCCGTCGTGGCGGAAGATCGCGCAAGGGTCAGCGGCGATAGCGGCGTCCGGAGCGTGGCGTGGGCGGTACCGGATCGGAGTAGGGAAAGCCGGTCGGCCTTCGCGCTGGGCGCGGATCACCGCGGATGGAGCGGGTGGGGCCGGTTGGGTGCCGCGCCACGAGACAAAGCGGACGCGTCGTATCCGCGCCCGGAGTTCAAGCAATGCCGCCCTGGCGTATTGGCCGGCTGGATCATGAAGGAGGTCGCCCGATGAAGCGAAGCCCCGCGGCGCTATGCCGCGCCCTGCCCGCCGCCATCCTGATCGCCGGCTTCGCTTGGCGCCCCGCGATGGCGCAGGACTGCGCCGCCCTTGCCGGCCTCGTCCTGCCGGACACACGCATCGTCAGCGCGACGCTCGTGCCGGCCGGCCCCTTCACCACGGAGGAGTTGGAGCCGACCTTCGCGCCGAGCATTCGGGCCCAGGCATTGCCCGCGCATTGCCGGGTGGTCGGCACGGTCTCCCCGGCCATTGGTTTCGAGGTCTGGCTGCCGATGCAGGGCTGGAACGGCCGTCTGCAGGGGATCGGCAACCACCGCTTCGGCGGCGCCGTACCGGCGTCCGACATGGCGCCGGAGCTGCTGCGTGGCTATGCCGTCGTCGGCACTGACACCGGCCATGCCGGAGAGGATCCGCTGCCCTGGATGCGGAATTCGCAGCAGGTGGAGGATTACGGCCACCGGGCCGTGCATGAGATGACGGTGCGCGCCAGGGCAATTATCCAGACATTCTACGGCCGAGGGCCGCGCTACGCCTACTTCAACGGCTGCTCGACCGGCGGCAAGCAGGGGCTGACCGCGGCGCAGCGCTATCCCGGCGACTATGACGGCATCGTCGTCGGCGATCCCAATAATTCGCAGAGCGGCAACCGCGCCTCCTATGTCTGGAACGCGCAGATGAGCTTCGCGCGGCCGGGCGGGGCCCTCGGCCGGCCGCAGCTCGCGCTGCTGCATCGCGGCGCGCTGGCCGCCTGCGATGCGCAGGACGGGCTTGCGGACGGCGTGATCAGCGATCCCCAGCGCTGCCGCTTCGACCCCGCCGTGCTGGCCTGCCAGCCCGGCCAGGACGCCGCCGCCTGCCTGACGCCGCCCCAGGTCGAGGCGTCTCGCGCCCTCTACGCGGGGCCTCGCCACCCAAAAACCGGCGCGGTCCTCTATCCCGGCCTCGCGACCGGGAGCGAATTGTACTGGGCGCCGCTCTCGGCCGGTCCGCGGCTCTTCCCGACGGCGGAGCTGTTTTACCGCCACATGGTCCCCGGCGATCCCACCTGGGACTTCCGCAGCGCCGACCTTCTCCGCGATATCGAGCGGAGCGCGCCGATCGCCGCCATCATCGATGCCGTGGATCCCGATCTGCGCGCGGCGCGCGATCGCGGCGTGCGCATCCTGCACTACCATTCCTGGCAGAGCGCCGTGCATGCGCCCGGCTACAGCATCGGCTACTACGAACGCGTCGCCGCGGCGATGCAGCCTGAGGTGCCGCAGGCGGAGGCGCTGCGCCGCACCGGTGATTTCTACCGCCTGTTCATGGGGGCCGGCATCGCGAGTTGCGGGCGTGCCGGGGACGCGCCCTGGCAGTTCGATCCCATCCCATTGCTGGAAGCCTGGGTCGAGCGGGGTGAAACGCCGGAGAGGATGATCGCGACCCGCCCTGAAGGCGGCGCCGCACGGCCGCTCTGCCCCTATCCAATGGTGCCGCGCTACGACGGGACCGGCGATCCCGCCAGACCGGAAAGCTTCGCCTGCACCGCGCCGTAGCCGGAGCCCCAGGCGGTCGCCTTTGGCTGACGATGGAGCGCGACAATCCCATCGTCTGCCTGCGCGCAGAGGCAGCACGACACGCCCGCTGACGCCAAGCCGC
>CANJXD010000148.1 GCA_947478535.1 Acetobacteraceae bacterium | reverse complement strand
TGCCTACGGCAACCTGCTGCGGATCTTCTTCACCCTGCATGACCCCACCACAAAGGACCGCCAGGGCAATGATGTCGGCCCGCAATATCGCAGCATCATCCTGTTCCACGACGCCGCCCAGGAAGCCACGGCGCGGGAGGTGATGGCCGAGATCGACACCCGCCAGTTATGGCCGGCGCCACTGGTGACGGAACTGGCCCCGTTCACGGAATACTGGCCTGGGGAGGCGGAGCACCAGGACTACTTCCGGCTCAACCCCTGGTCCGGCTATTGCCGGGTGATCGTGGCGCCGAAGGTCGCGAAGTTCCGCAAGACCTTCGCCGCCATGCTGAAAAGCGCCGCGGCATGAGCTTCGGAAAACCCAGGGACGGGATGGCGATGATGGCATTGTTCGGCAAACCGAAGGCTGAAGAGACCTACCCCGTCGCGAAGACGGAGGCGGAATGGCGCGATGCCTTGTCGCCGGAGGCCTTCAAGGTGCTGCGCGGCCACGGCACGGAGCGCCCGGGCACCAGCCCGCTCAATGCCGAAAAGCGCGCCGGCACCTTCATCTGCGCGGGCTGCGAGCACCCGCTTTTCGAGGCCTCGACGAAATTCGAAAGCGGCACCGGCTGGCCGAGCTTCTTCCGCCCCTTGCCCGGCGGCGTTGCCACCACCTCCGATCGCAGCTTCTTCATGGTGCGGACGGAGGTGCATTGCGCCCAGTGCGGCGGGCATCTCGGCCATGTCTTCCCGGATGGGCCGGCACCGACCGGGGAGCGCTATTGCATGAACGGCGTCTCGCTGAGCTTCCGCCCGCAGGAATGACCCTGTTGGACTAGCCCATCGTGGCGCTGGACATTCCCGGGCCGCGCGCTGATTTTGCGGCCCGACAGGCTTTTTCTGGAAGTTTCGCCCCGTGGCTTTCCGCCTCATCCCCGCTGCCCTCGGGTTGTTCCTGGCGCTGGTGCCCATCGCCTCGGCCGCGCGGGCGGATCTCGTCTATGTCATCAACTCCGGTGACGCGACGATCTCCGTCCTCGATGCCGCGACGCGCCTGGAAACCCGGCGAATCCAGGTGCTGCGCGAGCCGCACCACATGGTGCTGACGCCGGACGCCTCGCAGCTCGTCATCGCGGATTCCGGGGGCAATGAGGTTTTCTTCGTCGATCCCCCGACCGGCGAGGTGCTGCGCCGCCAACGCATCTCCAACCCCTACCACCTCGAATACAGCCCGGACGGGAAATACCTGGTCATCGCCAGCCTGCGGCGGGACCAGGTGGATATCCTCGATGCGCGGACGCTGGATCTGGTCCATCGTTTCCGCCCCGGCGACAAGCCGAGCCATATCGCCTTCAGCCCGGATAGCCGGCATTTCTACGTGACCTTGCAGGGGGACCGCGCGGTCGGGGCCTTCGACCTTGAAACCCGTACCCATCTCTGGACCCAGGAGGTGGGGCCGGAGCCCGCCGGCATCATCTGGCACCGCGGCAAGCTGCTCGTCGGCATCATGGGCAGCGACCATTTCGTGACGCTGGACCCGGAGACGCGGGAGGTGGTGCGCGCCTTCACCCTTGCGCGCGGCGCCCATACCATCTTCCCGAGCCCCGATGGCCGGTCCCTCTACGCCACCAGCCGCGTCGACAGCCGCCTTGCGGAGATCGACCCGGAGACGCTGCAGGTCCGCCGCACATGGTCCATCCCCGGTGGGCCGGATTGCCTGACCTTCGACCCCGATGGTCGCATCTGGATGACGCTGCGCTGGGTCGGACGCATCGCCATCCTCGATCCCCGTGGCGAGACGTGGGAGACGGTGCGCGTCGGCCGCAGCCCGCATGGCATCTTCTTCAAGCCGCGGCGCGGTGCGGTCGGGGCGGATTTCGCCTTGACCCAGGCCGGCGCCGTCTCCGGCAGCCGCCCCCTGCCGGCGCCACTGCCCGGCCGCCCGGCGCCTGGCGCCCCGCCGGCCGCGGGGCTTCTGCCCGGCGCCGTGCCGGTGGCGCCCGTAATCCCGGCATCGGCAGTTCCCGCCGGGCGCCGCCCGTGACCACCCGCCGGTCCATCCTGGCGGGCCTGGGCGTGCTTCTGGCCGTGCCCGCCATCGCGCAGCGCGCGCCGCAGGGCTGCCGCGGCCCCGTCTTTCTCACCATCGATACCGGCTGGAGCCGGGAGGCGGAGGCGATTGCCGCCGTGCTCAAGCGGCATGCCGTCACCACGACGCTGTTCCTCGCCAATGAGCCCAGCTTCCGCGGCAGCGCGACGCTGTCCGAGGATTGGGCGCCGTTCTGGCGCGCCCGGGTCGCGGAGGGTCACGCCTTCGCCACCCACACCTGGCGCCACTGGTACTTTTCGGGTGACCCCGGCCCCGGTCGCACCACCTTCCGCTCCCGCCGGGGGGAGGGGCAGGAAGTGCTGGATGGCGCGGGTCTCTGCGCCGAACTCGCCCGCCCCATCGAGGCGCTGCGCCGCATGGCCCCCGATGCCCGCGTGCTGCCGCTGTGGCGGGCGCCGGGCGGCATCGTCACGCCCAATGCGGTGCGCCTCGCCGCCGCTTGCGGCCTGAAGCACCAGGGCTGGACCCGCAATGGCTTCCTGGGCGATGAACTCGACAGCGCCGCCCACCCCAACGCCGCGCTGCTGCGCCGCAACCTCGCCAATATCCAACCGGGCGAGGTGCTGGTCATGCATTGGGGCGTCCGCAGCCGGCGGGAGCCTTTCGCCGGCATCCTGGAAGACCTCATCACCGGCCTGATGGCGCGCGGCTTCTGCTTCGAGGCGCTGCCGGCCGAGGGAAAAGCCTGAATGCTCGACTGGATCTCGGATGCCTATACGGGGCTGACGGGCTGGCTGTTCGAGGAAGCCCTGCAACCCCTGATGTACGCCCTGGGGCTGATGGACTGGGCCGAGGAAGCCTTCCACTGGATGGATTTCTTCGTCTTCGGCCTGTTCGGGATCGGCATCGTCTATGTCGTCTGCCGGCCGCTGGAGGCTTGGCGCCCGGTGGAACGCTGGCCCGATGGCCGCGTCGTCTGGACCGATGTGCTCTACACCGTGCTGGCCCGCCTCGGCATCCTGCCTCTGCTGGCCTTCGTGCTGTTCGCCGCCGTGCAGGTCCGGATCGAGGGGCTGATCGCCGATAGCGGCTGGGTGCCGCCGACACTGGAAAGCACCTTCCCCGCATTGCGCGACTATCCCCTGTTGGCGCTGGCGGCCTACGTCATCGTGCTGGATTTCGGGGAATACTGGCGCCACCGGTTCCAGCACCGCATGGGCTGGTGGTGGGCGCTGCATTCCGTGCACCACGCCCAGCGGCAGATGACGTTCTGGACCGATGACCGCAATCACATCTTCGACGATGTCATCGCCGCCGCCTGGTTCGGGGTGATCGCAGTGGCGATCGGCGTGCCGCCGGCGCAGTTCCCCTTCATCCTGCTGCTGCTGCGGATGGCCGAAAGCCTGTCGCACGCCAATGTGCGGCTGAATTTCGGCTGGCTCGGGGAAAGGCTGTTCGTCTCGCCGCGCTTCCACCGCCTGCATCATGGCGTGCTGTCGATCGGGGCGGATGGCAAGAACTACGCCGTGCTGCTGCCAGTCTGGGACTGGATCTTCGGCACCGCCGATTTCAACCGCACCCGCTACCCCGAAACCGGCGACCCCAGCGGCCCGGAAAGCCTGGCGACCGGCGGCTGGCTGCGCCAGCAGATCGACGGCGCGAAACGCCTGCTTCGGGCATTGACCGGCCGGGACCGGATGGCCTGAACGTCCCTCTCCCGCGATAGCGGGCGGGTGGAGGCCAGCCGGCCCTACGCCCTCAGAACCGCTCCGCCGCAAACGGCGCGAAATCGGCATTCGTCGGCCGCCCCAATATGGCAGGCGCCAGCATCGCCGCTGTCGGCGCCGATCCGGTCAGGCCGAGATGCCCGTGCCCGAAGGCGAACCAGAGGCCGGCCACCCGCGCCGCAGGGCCGATCACGGGGATGCTGTCCGGCAGGCAGGGGCGGTGACCCATCCAGAAGCCGTCCGCGCCTTCCGTCCGCGCCTCGGGGAAGGCGGCGGCGAGGTCGCCGTAGAGCAGGTTGGCCCGCGCCTCGTTCGGCGCGCGGTCGAGCCCGCCGAACTCCACCGTGCCGGCAATCCGCAGCCCGCCTTCCATCGGCGTGATGAACACCTTGCGGTCCGCCGGCACGACGGGGCGGCTGATGCGGATGCCGGAATCCGGCAGGTTCACGTGGTAGCCGCGCTGTGTCTCCAGCGGGATGCGATAGCCCAGCGGTTCCACCAGCTTCGCCGACCAGGCGCCGGCCGCCAGCACCACCTGTTCCGCACCGTGGTGCATGATCTCGCCCTGCGCGCCCGTGACGCGGCCCTCGGCGGTGGTGATGGCGCGGATGCGGTCGCCGCGGATCTCGCCACCGGCCTGGCGGAAGGCGTTGGCGATGGCGGCGGCGTAGCCCTGGGGGGACACGCAATGCGCATGGTCAGGCATCCACACGCCGACCTGATAGGCGGGGCCGACCTGCGGCTCCAGCGCCAGAACCCCGGCGCGGTCCAGCACCTCCACCCGCGCCCCATGCGCGCGGCGGAGATCCCAACTCGCGGTATCCTTCGCGAGTTGTTCGAGGCTTCGGTAGAGATAGAGGTTGCCCTGCGGCTGGATCAGCCCTGGCGCGCCGATATCCCGCGCCAGTTCCAGGTGCTGCTCCGTCGCCAGATGCTGCAACGCATCCAGCGCGGCGGCCGCCCGCGCCACCTGCGCCGGTCGGGCGGAGGCCACGAAGCGCAGCAGCCAGGGCATTGCCTGCAGCCAGTAGGAGGCCGGGATATGCAGCGGCGCCGCCGGGTCCAGCAACATCCGCGGCACCGTCTTCAGCATCCCCGGCATCGCCAGCGGTGCGACGGAGCTGGAACTGATCGCCCCCGCATTGCCGATGCTCGCCGCGAGGTCGCCCTCCGGCGCGGGATCGACGACGGCGACATCGGCGCCCTGCTGTTGCAGACGGAAGGCGGTCGCGAGGCCGACAATGCCGGCCCCGATGACGAGGATGCGCGGGCCTTGGGATTTCATCGGCGGGAGTCCGGGGCAATGCTCATGCCCGCATCGTGTCCCGCCGATGCTGCCTTGGCTACTCCAGCAGCGTCGCCGCGATGCGCGCCAGCGTGCCGCCGGGCACACGCAGCGCCTCCAGCACCGCGAAGTGGTCGGCGCCGGGGATCGGCACCAGCGGGCCGGAGGCATGCGCCGCGCTGCGCAACGCATGAAAGTCGCGGCTGTTGCGGACCAACTCGGGCAGCTCCGCGGAACCATAGGCGATGGCCAGCGGCTTGTGCGTCACCGGCCGGCGTATCGGCGACAGGTTCGCGACCTCATCCTCCGTCAGCTTGAGCGCGGCGTTGAGGTAGGTGTCCCGCACCGGGGCGAGCTCGAAGACGCCGGAAATGGCGAGCCCGGCGCTGACCGCCGGGTGCTCCAGCGCCATCGCCGTCAGATGCCCGCCGGCGGACCAGCCGGAGGCGACGATGGGGCCGGCTACGCCGTATTTCGCCCCCTCGGACGAAAGCCAGTCCAGCGCCCGGCTCACCTGCCAGCAGATGGCGGTCAGCGAGGCTCCGGGGGCGAGGGCATAGCCGTTGAAGGCGACGGACCAGCCCATGGCCAGCGCCCCTTCGGCGAGGTGGTGGAAATCCTCGCGCCGGTTGCGTTGCCAGTAGCCGCCATGGATGAAGACGAGGCAGGGCGCGGCCGCCTCTCGCCCGGGGAAGATATCCCAGGCCTCCCGCTCGCCCTCGCCATAGGCGATGCCCAGCGAGCAGGCGTGGCTCGCCCGGAAGGCGGCGGCAGCGGCATCGCGCGCCGCGGTCCAGCCGGCGTTGTCGGCCTGCGCGG
Organism: Acetobacteraceae bacterium; assembly: GCA_947478535.1. The sequence continues at coordinate 5,255 of CANJXD010000148.1, read as the reverse complement.
CGGCGTTGTTGTAGGCGCGGTCACGCTGGTCCTGCGTGGCGCCGGCCCAGAAGGCGGGGAAGGCGTTCATGGCGCCAGCACGCGCACCGGCGTGCCGGCAAGGAAGCCCTCGATCACCTCGACCGCGCCCTTGAAATAGGCGGCGTAGTTCTGCTCGGAGACATAGCCGAGATGCGGCAACAGCAGCGCGTTCGGCGCGGACAGCAGCGGGTGCGTCGGCGGCATTGGCTCCACGTCGAACACATCGAGCCCGGCGCCGGCGATGCGGCCTTCGGTCAGCGCCGTGATCAGCGCGGGCTGGTCGATCAGCGGGCCGCGGCTGGTGTTGACGATGAAGGCGGTCTTCTTCATCGCGGCCAACTCCGCCGCACCGACGATGCCGCGGCTGCGCTCCGACAGGATCAGGTGCAGCGTCACCACATCGGCCTGGGCGAACAGTTCCTGCTTCTCGACCCGCGTGGCGCCCACTTCGGTGGCCTTCTCGGCCGTCAGGTTGGTGGACCAGGCGATGACCTTCATCCCCAGCGCCTGCCCGACCTTGGCGACGCGGGTGCCGAGCTTGCCGAGGCCCACCACGCCGAGCGTCTTGCCTTCCAGCGAGGTGCCGACGCTGGTCTGCCAAGTGCCGGCCCGCAGGCTCGCGGCCTGGGCCGGCAGGTCCCGCATCAGGTTCAGGATCAGGCCGAGGGTGATATCGACCGTCGGCGCCCCGAAGGAGGAGGTGCCGCAGACGGTCACGCCCTGGGCATTGGCGGCGGCGATGTCGAGCGAGCGGTTGCGCTCCCCGGTCGTCATCAGCAGCTTGAGGTTCGGCAGGCGCTTGATCAGCGTGGCCGGGAAGGGCGTGCGCTCACGCATCGCCAGGATGGCATCGAAGGGCGCCAGCCGCGCCGCCAGCGCATCCGCATCCGTCAGCGTGTCGCGGAACACCGTGATGCCGAGCGACTTCGGCAGCCGGTCCCACGGCCCCATGGAGAGCGTGACGCCCTGGTAGTCATCGAGGATGGCGAGTCTGGTGAGGGTGGTCATGGCGTCTCATCCCATCCTGGTGTCAGCGCGCGCAATGCGTTGAGGACCACCGCGACGTCAATGGCCTCCTGCAACAGGGCGCCCTCGACCGGCGTCAGGAAGCCCAGCGCGGCGGCGATCATGCCGAGCACGGACAGACCGATTCCCGCGGCCACGCTCTGCTGCGCGATGGCCCGGGCACGCCGCGCGGCGAAGATGGCGGTGGCGACGCGGTCCAGCCGATCGACCAGCACGACGGCATCCGCCGCCTCGCTGGAGGCCGCCTGGCCGCGTGCCGCCATGGCGATTCCGACATCGGCCATGGCGAGCGCCGGGGCGTCATTCACCCCATCGCCCACCATCAGCACGCGCCCACCCTCCCGCTCCGCCTTGATGACCTCGAGCTTCTGGGCCGGGTCCCGATCCGCGAAGACGGCGTCCGCCCCGATCGCCTGGCCGACCGCGGCCACCGCATCCGCGGCATCGCCGGACAGCAGGACGATGCGGGTGATGCCGGCATGGCGGGCGGCGGCGATCATCGCGGGGGCTTCCGGGCGCAGCGCGTCCTGGAACAGCAGCGTGCCGGCGTACTGACCCTCGATGGCGACCTGCACGACGGCGGTTCCCGGGTCCTGCGGCCCGGCCGCCGGCAGGCTGGCGAAGCCACTGACGAAGCCACGCGTGCCGAGGGCGATGGCGCGGCCTTCGACCAGACCGCTGAGCCCCGCGCCGGCGGATTCCCGCACCGCTTCCGGTAGCGGCAGTTGCAGCCCCTCCGCCCGCGCGGCGGCGACCAGCGCCTCCGCCATCACATGCCCGCTCGCCTGGTCCAGCGCGGCGGCGAGGCGCAGCAACTCCGCCTCCGCGACGCCTGGGGCGGGGAGGCGGGCGACGAGGCGGGGGCGGCCCTCGGTCAGCGTGCCGGTCTTGTCCAGCACCAGCACCCGCACCGCCGCCAGCCTTTCGAGCGCCGCGCCGGACTTCACCAGCACCCCCGCCCGCGCCGCCCGGTTCATCCCGGCGACGAGCGCGACCGGCACCGCCAGCAGCAGCGGGCAGGGGGTGGCGACGACGAGCACGGCGAGCGCCCGCGCGGCGTCCCCGGTCGCGATCCAGGCGCCGCCGGACAGCGCCAGCGTCAGCAGCAGGAAGCCGACCGACCAGCGTTCCGCGAGCCGCGCCATCGGCGGCTTTTCTTCCGCCGCGGCGGCGACGAGGCGGATGATGGCGGCGTAGGTGCTCTCGGCCGCCGGGCGGCTGGCCACCAGGATGACGCTGTCACCGGCATTGGTGGCGCCGCTGCGCGCGGCGTCGCCGGCGGCGTGGGTGACGGGCAATGGCTCCCCGGTCAGGGCGGATTCGTCGAGCGTGGCGGGCGCATCCAGCACGCCATCGGCGGGCAGCACCTCGCCGCGGCGGATCAGCAGGCGGTCGCCGGGCCTGATCGCCTCGATCGGTACTTCTTGCAGCGCGCCGGCTTCCTCCCGCATCGCGCTGCGCGGCTGGCGAGCCAGCAGCGCCGTCATCTCCCGCTTCGCGCGGGCGCTGGCGCGGGCTTCAAGAACCTGGCCGCCGGCGAACATCAGCGCGACGACGGCGCCGGCCAGGAATTCGCCGAGTGCCAGGGCGCCGCCCATGGCGAGGGCGGCCACGATATCCAGCGCGAAATCGCGCTTCGCCAGGCTGCGCACGATCTCGACCAGCAGCGCGCCGAGCACGATGACGGTGCAGGCGGCGAGGGCGAGGGAGGACGCAAGGGGAAAGCCGCCCAGCCGCAACAGCAGGCCAAGGGCAAGGCCGGTGCCGGCGGCGATCAGCAGCCAGCGCTTGGTGATTTCATCCACGCGCTAGCAGTGACGCCGCCTGCGGCAAAAATCCAGCCGTCAGGCGGTCACGAGGTCCCACCGCATGGTGCGGCCCGGGCGAACAGGCAGCATGCCGGCGGCAATCTCGGCCGGCTGGCCATCCGGTGCCACCGGCGTTACCCGCCAGGGCTGGAACTGGGCGGGAGCTTCCCCGGTATCGAGGCCGGCCGGCAGGGCGCCCAGCGGATCCGCCGACAGCGCCATGGCGAGCCGCGATTCCGGCAGGTGGACATCGAGCCGCCGGGCAACGATGCCGCCGCCTTCAGGCTCATGCAGCAGCAGCGCGAAGCCGCCATCCGTATCCGTCCAGGTGACGACCCGCGCGGCGCGGCCATCAACCTGTGTCTCGCAGGCCAGCCGGCCGAGCGCGATGCCGCGCCCCCGTCCATCCACCAGCCGCCCGATGACGGCGGTGGTGCCGGGCGGGATGGCGCGCGCCGGTGCCGGGCGAAGCAGGAGTGTCAGCCGGGGGAGCGAGCCCTGGCTCGGCCCGGCGGGCCCGGTTGGGCGCTGCGGCAGGCGAGAGGGGATATCCACCATCACGGCTGCGGGCAGGAAGCGGCGCTCCGGGTCCGTCACCACCAGGCGGCGCGGGCCGGGGGGCAAGCTGGCGAAGCGGTACTGGCCGGTGGGCTCATGCCAGGATGACGCGGCGCCGAGGATGCCGACCGCTTGGACTCGCAGCCCGGGGATGGCCGGCATCTGGCCGGGGAAACCCTCCGCGCTGTAGCGAAGTGCGCGCAGGCCGAGGATCGGATCGACGTCGCCGGTGCCGCCGAGGGTGGCGCTTCCGGTCATCAGCCAGCCAGGGCGAAGCCCTGCGGCGCTCATGCAGCCCGGTGGGTGGCTGTGACCACGGTCCCGTCCTCCTGCGCTTCTTTCAAGAAGTTTTATAGAAGCCAGAGGGCGATTGCAACTATTGGTTGTTCATCCCTGCAACGATACGAGAATCCGGGTCGCCGCTTCGCGCAGCACGGACGGCAGCGGGGTTGGCCGCTTCTGCGTCGCGCGGTCCACATAGACATGCACGAAGTGACCTTCGGCGGAGACCGTCTCCTCCTCCCCGCGGAAGATGCCGATGCCGAAGCGGATGGAGGTGTTGCCCACGCGCTCCACTCGCAGCCCCGCCGTCACCGACTCGGGGAAGGCGAGCGGGGCGTGGTAGCGGCACTGGGTTTCGACGACGACGCCGATCACCGGGCTGTCCACCAGATTGATGGCGCCGGCATCGAGCAGGAAGCGTGCCACCACCGTGTCGAAGTAGGAGTAGTAGGTCACGTTGTTCACGTGACCGTAGATGTCGTTGTCCATCCAGCGCGTCGGGATCGGCAGGAAGAAGCGGTAATCCGCCCGCCCCGGCAGGCGCTTCGTCACGCCAGCGCCTCCGTCACCACCGCCTCGTCGATGCAGGCATCGTAGCCGGGCGCGCGGGGGATGGCGCCGTTGACCAGCATCGCCCCTTCCAGCACCGCGAAGGCATCGCGCGGGAAATGCGGCGTCTTCGCCCAGATGCCGAGCGCCTTGTAGCGGGCGATGCCGGCCAGCAGCGTCGCGCGGTCGATATGGTCGAAGTAGCTGGCGACGGTGGTGGCGATCTCCTCCGGCGTCGCGGCATGCAGCCATGCCTGCATCGCGGCGATGCCGCGCACCATGCCCTGAATCGCGCCGCGGCGGTCCCGCAGCATCGCCTTGGTCGAGTAGAAGGCGGTGTAGGAGGTGGGGCCGCGGCTCGCCTGCGCGTGCCAGACCGTGCAGCCGCGGGCCTCGGCCAGCGCGGCGAAAGGCTCGAAGACCTGCGCGACATCGAGCGTGCCGGCGACAACGGCATCGGAGTTCTCCGCCATGCTGCGGTCCTGCACCGTGGCGAGCGAGGCGGGGTCGATGCCGAGCCGCTTCAGGTCCTGTTGCAGGCACCACCAGGGGGTCGGCACCTCGCTGACGACGCCGAGGCTAAGGCCCGGCAGGTCCTTCGGCCCGAAGCCATCCCGCGCGCCACGACCGATCAGCAGGAAGGGGTCCGCCATGATGACGGCGCCGAAGCTCGCCAGCGGGCTGTCGGTGTTGTTCGCGTGGTCGCGGATGACGCGCATCGGGCCGGACCAGGCGATATCCGCGGCCCCTGAAAGCAGGTTCGCCACGGCGCGATCCGGCTCCCCCACCGTGATGAGCGTGACCTCGACGCCGGCCTTGGCGAATTCGCCGCGCGCGAGGGCGGCGTAGAACGGGGTGTAGAAGACGGCCCGGAATGGTTCCTGCAGCGTGATCTTTTGCATGGCCGTGTCCTTGAAGGGGGTCGCGTGAGCGATTGGGGAAGCGCGGGTGATGTGACATCATCAGGGGCTGCCGGAGAAGAGGGACACCGCTGAATGATCGCTACTCGTC
>CANJXD010000147.1 GCA_947478535.1 Acetobacteraceae bacterium | reverse complement strand
TGGCTCGCCAGACAGCTCCGGCATCGGCAGCCACACGGCCGACATCCATCTGAATGACCGGCCGACTTGAAATCGGAATACGTGGCCGACTTCGCCTTGGAACAGGCGGCCAACATCGTCGGAATTCGCACGTCGTTGTAGCCCTGTCGCCCGTCCGACCGCGCATCCGTTGCGACATGGCGGGTGTCACGGCATGAATCAGACCGCGCGCAGAGGGAAGGCCGCCCAGGCACCCATCAGCTGCACACACCGATCGAACAGATCCGATCGGCGGTAGGCGGCAGAGACCTTGTTCGCGATCTCAGCCGCTTCGCGCTTGCCTGGGCGGGTGTCTTACGCCCAGGTCGAGAAGGTCGCCCGGAAGCCATGCGGGGCGGCGCCCACGGGGCGAGCCACGTTCATGCGGTGCATCACGGCCGAGAGCGCCCTGTCGGAGAGCGGCGCGATGAGCGTGCGCTCGGGAAGGCCAAGCCATCACCGCGCGGCGTGAGGCCGCGCTCCGGTGGCGTGTGACATCAGGACCCAACAGGGTCAGCCGTTGCCGGCCGCCGGCTGTGCGGCCAAGCAGGACGCAGCCTCGGCCAGCACGTCGCCGATCCTTTGGTGGTCCAGCAACAAAACGGTTTGATGCCGTTCGTGACCATCGGCCAACGCCGCGGCTTCCCGGCTGAACGCCCGTAGCCGCTCGATGCTCGTCGACAGCCCGTCGCGCATCTCCGAGCCACCCAAGCCGGCCGAGACGCAACGCGCACGGAGGCAAGCTTCGGCGCACAGCGCCAGCCCAAGGACATGGTCGACCATGTGGCGGAAGGCATGACGAATCGTCGTGGCCGTCGCCAGTTCGATCCCGGCGGGAGCAGTTTCAAGCAAGGCCGCAATGTCGGTGGCGTCCGCGATCGCCGCAGCCTTTTCCGCCAAGAACGCCTCGAAGCGGGCGGTGTCGGCATCAAGCTCGCCGCGACGGCTCTCATCCCAATCCATCAGCGAGTGCTTGTGCTCCATGGTCCAGAAGGCGCGGCCCATGCTGCGGGGGAACATGCTGCAATCCGCGAAGACGTGGTCGCCAACGAACAGGGCGCTGCGCACCAGCGGCCAGGTGCGGCGCATGATCTGGGCCAGCCAGGGCGCGGCAGCCTCGTCCAAAGCTTCCTCGGCCAGCCATGTCGCGCAGACCTGCTCCTCCGTCGGGGTTTCACCGGCCGCCAGCGCGGCGGCGGCGATCAGGTTCATGCGGTTGGGCGTCTCCAGCGCCCAGAGGTCGTTCACCCGCTCCCACTCCACCCGCAGCACGGTGCCGGAGACGCCGTTGGCGGCGCCATGGGCAAAGCGCGCGGCGATATCCTGCTGGACCAGGCAGGGCAGCAGGCCCCAGCCGAAGAACTGGCCGTGTACGTCGTATTCCACCCACATCGGGCGCTTGCGGGGAATGATGGCCGGGTTGTCCGGGAAGGTCGGGTAGAAGTCGTGCGGCGTGACTTTGGCGCATAGGATGATGTCGGCAGGCATCTCCTCGATCGCTGCCAACAGCGGGCCCTGGTCCTTCGGTTTGTAGGCGAATTCCCGCACCGCCAGTGGCTTACCCGCCGCGAGCGACGGCCGGTGCAGCGCGCCGATCACCGCCTTGTACCAGGCCTGCAGCGGCGTCGCCGCGCAGTTGGCGCAGTGGCATTTTTCCTGCGCCCGGGAGGCGCGGCCCTCGGGCGAGCCGGGGCTGACGATCAGGCCGGCGACCAGCGGAAAGTCCGCGTAGAGCTCCGCAGTCCGCTTCTCCAGGAACTCCCACCAGAAGGGGTCGGAGGGGCAGATGATGCCGTCGCGAACGAGGTTCGGCCGCAGCTCCAGCACCTCGTCCGGGAAGGCCAGCTCCTTCACCTCCAGCCAGACGGGGATGTTCCGTGACGCCGCGAGGCGCAGTGTGTTCTGGAGCCAGACGCGGTTGTTCTGGATGGCGTTCTCGCCGCGTCGCGGTGGCGCGCCGGACCAGGCCGCATAGGGGTCGAAGAAGGCGCGGGGAAACAGCACGTGGTTGAGCATGTCGGTCTCGTGCAGAACGAGAGCGGTCATCTTGCGGCGCTCTATCTCGTCCAGCGCGCGCAGGATGTGGACGCGATCCCACATGCGGCGGCCATGCAGTTCCAAGGCGCGGAAGGTGAAGGTCATAGCCGGCATTCCCTCTACTTGATGGCGCCGGCGGTCAGCCCGCTGAGGAGATAGCGATGCAGCACCAGGGCGAAGAACAGGATCGGCAGGATCGTCAGGAAGCCGCCGGCGGCAATGACGCCCCAGACCAGCTGTTCCTCGGTCTCCGCATAGGACATGAGCGCGACCGGGGCCGTCACGGCGTTGAAGTTGGTGAGCACAAGCGGCACCAGGAAGGCGTTCCAGGTGTCGATGAAGCAGATGATGCCAACGGCCCCCATGCCCGGTGCGGCGAGCGGCAGCACGACGCGGAAGAACGCGCCGGCCAGGCTGCAGCCGTCCAGCATCGCCGCCTCGATCAGCTCCGCCGGTACGGCCCGCAGGAAGCCGCGCATGACCCAGACCACCAACGGAAGCCGCACCGCGGCCTCGAACAGCACCAGCGTGACCACCTGGTCCATCATGCCGAGCATGCGCACGACGATGAAGATCGGGATGACGGTGGTGATCGGCGGGAAGCTTTTTGGCAGCAGGATCAGGAAGAACACCGCCCGCCGTGCCGGCACCTCCGCCCGCAGCAGCGCAAAGGCCATCATGGACCCTACGGCCACTGCGATCAGGGTCGAGAAGCCCGCGATCTGGATGCTGTTCCAGTAGTAGCGGGCAAAGTCGTCCTCGATCAGTAGCTTTGCGTAGTTGTGCAGCACCGGCAGGAACAGGAACTGCGGCGGCTGCGCCAGCAGGATGTTGTCCGGCTTCAGCGAGGTCAGCAGCATGTAGGCGACGGGGAACAACGACAGCGCCACGAGCAGCAGTCCGCCGCCGAGGTTCAGCGCGAAGATGCCCGGCCGGAAGCGCCGGCGGCGCGGCTTAATCGAAGCGGACATGGCGCAGGTACAGCGAGTACAGGCCGCCGGCCAGGATCACGCAGATCGCGATCATGGCACCGGCATAGCCCATCTCGAAGAAGGTGAAGGCGGATTTGTAGATGTGCAGGCTGACGGTCTCGGTGGCGCGACCGGGGCCGCCGCCGGTCATGACAAACGGTTCGGCGAATACCTCGAACGCCTCCATGGCGCGCAGGATGCAGGCGACAATCAGGTTATCCCGCACCAGCGGCAGGGTGATCTTGCGGAATGTGAACCAGGACGACGCACCGTCGACATCGGCCGCCTCGTACAGCTCCTTGGGCACCATCTGCAGCGCCGATAGAGACAGCAGAAACATGAAGGGCGTCCAGTGCCAGACATCGGCGATGATGATCGCCAGCGGCGCGACTGCGGGATCGCCGAGCCAGTCCACCGGACCGAGCCCGATGCCCGACAGCATCCAGTTCAGCGGCCCGATGGCGCGGTGAAACAGGATGTACCAGATCAGGCCGACGACGGCGGGCGTGATCACCATCGGCGTCAGCACCACCGCGCGCAGCGGCGTGCGACCGTGCATCTCGCGGTTCACAAAGATCGCGATGGCCAGGCCGAGGCAGAGCTCGATGCAGGTGGCAACGGCGGAGAACAGCAGTGAGCGGCCGACGGCACCCAGGAAGGGCGCGTCGTCAAGCAGCTTCTCGTAGTTGCCGAGTCCGACCCAGTTCGGCGCTGTGCCGCGCACCAGGTTCCAGTCAGTGAAGCCGAGAAACAGGGTGGTCGCCGCCGGCGCGATACGCACGACGACGAGGTAGAGCAGCCCAGGAACCAGAAACAACCAGAACAGCCGGCGCTGCTGTCCTCGCATGGCATGACTTGCATTCATGAGATGCGCGCCGCGAGATCCGCATGCAGAGTCCGCAGCCGCTCCGAGCTCAGCACCACATAGACGGTGTAGCGATGGTCGGTGGTGGCGGCAAAGGCGTCGAACTCATCGGCCAGGACCAGCAGATTTGCCAGCGCCGCGTCCCACAAGCCTCGCGCCTCGCTGGCCCAGGCGCCAGTCGGCTTCGCCACCAGCGCGCGGGTCAGGAGCAGGGCTCGGCCGAGGCCGCTGAAGCCTCGGATATAGAGGTGGCAGACGTCCATGCGCCAACGCAGGTCTTCCAGTGCCGCCGGGGCCAGGCCGGCGGGTGGGTTATCCAGCACAGGCAGCACGGCCTGGACGCGCGCCACCGCCTCATCCTTCTCCGCCAGCAGGGCGCGGATGTTGGCCTCGTCCGGCCTCAGTGCGTCCGCTTTGGAGGGGTCCCAGTCCTTGAGGCTGTTCTTCTCCTCCGCCAGCCACCACGCGTGGTCCAGCCCGACGGGGAAGGTGCTGCTGTCGTTGAACACACAATCGTTCGTGTAGAGCGCGCGCCGCACGATCTCCCAGCTCTCGCCGAGCAGCTTTTCGGCCCAGGCCGCGGCTTCATCGGGCGTCGCGCCCTCGACGAGCATGCCCTCCCCAGTCAGCCAGCTCGCAAAGGCATTCCGCGTGGAGGCCGTGAGGTCGCGGCCCAGCGCGGCGCCGCCATAGGCGTTGATCAGGTTCGGCGTGTGAAAGGCGCTGTGGCCATCCAGGCTCTCCCAGTCCGTGCGGAACACCAGGCCTTCGACGCCCAGGGCCTTGGCGCGTTCCATCCGGCCGCGCCACTGCTCCGTCAGGATCGCCGGGGCCAGGCCCCAACCGAAATACTGGCCCATGCAGTCGAACTCGACCCATTGCGGCCGGTTGCCGACCTGGCCGATGCGGGCGTTGTCGGGGAAGCTGGGGTAGTAGTCGTGCGGCGTGCTCTTCAGGGAGATGGCGACGTCAGCCGGCAACTCGTCGAAGGAACTCGCCAAGGCGTCCTGCGCCTTCTTGTCGAAGACGAAGTCGCGCACCACCAGGCGGGCGCCCGCCTTGGCGATGGGCCGGTGCATGGCGTTCAGCAGTCCGCCGTACCAGCGCCGCGGCGTCATCGTCGCGCAAAGCTCGCAGGTGCAGCGGTTGGCGGAGATCGACAGTCGGCTCTCGCCTGTACCTGGGGCCGTGACCACGCCGGTCAGGCCTGGCAGCTCCTGAAACAGCTCCGTGTACTTGGTCTCGATGAAGTCGTTCCAAAACGGTTCACTCGGGCAGATGCGGCCGTTCTTGGTCAGCTCCGGCCGCAGTTCGAGGAAGATGTCGTGGAAGAACAGCTCCTTGTTCTGGAACCACACCTCGGTGCCTTGGCGCCGCGCCAGCTCGATGATGCGACGAAGGTACTCCCGGCGGTGGTACGGGCCGCTGCGACGTGTCGGCGTGTATTTGTACAGGCTACGGTGGATGGTGCGGTATCGCTCGAAGATGTTGCGCTCGTCGCCATTGGCGCCGAAAAACTTCGCCGGCCAGATGATGCGGTCGACGATGTCGTTGCGGTGAAGGATGAGCGCCGTCATCCGCTGCTTGGCGACGAAGTCCAGCGCCCGCTTCACGCGGTCGAAGTCCCAGACGTAGCGCGAATGCAGTTCGAGCGCGCGGGTACGGAAAGCGTCGGTCATCCGGCCGGCCTTAGGTCGGCAGGCCGGCGAAGGCCCCGGTCAATTCGCGCTGTGCCTTGCCCAGTTCGACGGTGGCATCGGCGCCGAGCAGGATGGCAGTCATCGCTTCCGCCATGACGTCGCCGATCTTCGAGGCCCGGAGAATGCTGGGATAGGGCATGATGTCGGCATCGGTCATCGCATCGACGCCCTGGGCTGCGACCTCCAACAAGTAGCCCGTCACCGGCTGGCGCTCGATCAGCGCGGACATGGCACGCTGCTTCGACGGGTGGTAGCCGGGATACTTCACCGTCATCGCCGTCTGGCTCGCGGTGGTTACCGCGGCCTCCAACAACTTGTAGGCAGCCTCCGGCTGCCGTGCACGGCCGAACAGCGACACCACCGGCGGGCCGGAGCGGAACGGGTGCTTTCTGCCATGCGGCGCACCCGGCACGCTCGGCGGGAAGGTGAAGCCGAAGGATGACGCGCTGAGCCCTGGGCCGACCCTCTCGATGGCATTCAGCATGCGGTCGAAATACTCGATGGTCATCGCCGCATTGCCGTTGGCCCAGTCCGCCGCGCTTTCGCCGGACGACATGTTGATGTGCGACGACGGCATGAATGGCACCAGCGAGCGGTAGTAGTTCGCCGCCGCGATCGCCTGTGGGCTGTTGACCCCGGCCTGCCGCGTCACGGGGTCGTAGATGTCGACGCCATAGGCCATCAGCACGTTCTCCAGCTTGTGCCAGAGGAAGGTGCCCTTGCGGTTGGAGAAGCTGATGCCGAAGAAGTCGCGCTCCAGCGTCCGCCCCGCCAGCTTCTGCCCACGACGCCGCGTGAAGAACTCGCCCTGGTCGCGGAACTGGGCATAGGTCGCCGGGGGCTCCAGCGCATAATTGTAGCGCTGCTGGAAAGCGGCCTTCTCCTCTGCGTCCTCGATCAGGTCGCGCCGGTAGCCCAGCGCCTGGTCGGAGGTGCCGACGGTGAGCCCCAGCGTCTTGTCGCCGAACTGCACGGCCTTGCGGGCGGCGGGGGTGAATTGATCCCATTCCAGCAGCGCCGGATCAGCCTTGTCGCGGATATAGGGCGTCATCTCCAGGATGATCCCCCCGGCGAACCACTCGTACATCCGCTGGATGCCGCCGCAATAGACCAGGTCCCAGGTGTCGGCGCCGCCGGTGAAGTCGATGACAACCTTGCGCTGCAACTGGTCGGTGGTGATGTAGCGGGTCTGCAGGTCGACACCCCAGCCGCGGGCGATCTCGCCCATGGTCTCGGCCAGCGCGCTCTGGTGCACGTTGCGCGTGGTGAGGAAGCGGACTTGCTGGCCACGATAGGGCGAGGCGCCCTGTGCCGAGGCGATGCCTGGGGCTGCAACGAGACCCGGCGTCGCGAGACCACCCGCCGCGACCGCGCCCAGAATCCCTCGCCGACCAATGGTTGTCATGGCCTTGTGTCCTCCTCCGGACCGCGTGCGTCGTCCTCTGTCGGGACAGCTGCCGTCGCGCCGGTGGACAGGCTGCGCGGCTGGAAGCATTCTCGCCACATCTCAAGCGTAAGGGGACCATAACCCCTGGCTATGGGGAGGACTTGCCTTGCCCGGGACGCTGAAGCTTCGCAGCCTGGAGCTGTTCCGCGCCGTCATGGCCGCGGGCAGCGTCTCCGGCGCCGCGCGCATGCTGCAGCTGTCGCAGCCCGGCGCCAGCAAGGCGCTGCGGTACCTCGAGGACCAGCTCGGCTTCCCGCTGTTCGTCCGCACCGGCGGCCGCCTGACGCCGACGCCGGAGGCGGTGCAACTGAACCAGGAGACCGAGAAGATCTTCCACGGCGTCGAGGTGCTGCTGAAGTTCGCCCATGACATGCGGCTGGCCCAGGCGGGGGTGGTAACGCTCGCCTGCACGCCGAGCCTGGCCTACACGCTGGTAGCGCGCGCCGTGGCGCGGTTCCGCGCAACGCGGCCGCGTACGCGGGTCTGGATCGATGTGACCACGGCGCGGGAGGCGATCTCCCAGGTCGGCGGCCACACGGTGGACCTGGGCGTGGTCTATACGGAATCCGACACGCCGCTGGTGCGGTCGGAGACGTTGTTCACCTCGGAGCTGGTCTGCGTCGTGCGGCGCAGTGATCCGCTGGCCGGCCGCGAGAGCCTCGGCCCGGAAGACCTGGCGGACCAGCCGCTGATCGCGAATGTCCGCAATCCTTTGATCTCGAAGGCACTCGACCGTACCTTTCGCGGCACCGCGGTCAGCAGGGAAGTGATGATCGGCGTGAACCACACCAACGCCGCCTGTGCGCTGGTGCGGGAAGGGGCAGGAATCGCGTTGTTCGAGTCCTGGGCGATCGACGTCTTCTTCCCTGATCTGGTGCAAGTGCCCTTCCGGCCACGCATCGAGCTGGCACCGCGGGTCGTGTGGTCCGCGTCGACGCCGCTGTCGCGCACCGCACAGGCTTTCCTGGTGGAACTGCGCGCGGCGGCGACCCCGCATGACATGGGCAAGTCCGCTGGCCGACATTGAGCGTCGGTGAACCGCCCCGGGTTTGTCGGAGGCCTCAACAGTTGAGAGGCTGCATCGATGAGCCACCCCAGGCGGCGGCGATTCTCGCTGGAACCGCGCGAGCGTGTGGTGCGCGAACCGAGCATGCGCCGCTCAGCCATCCGGGCGATGGCAGCGCACCTGCTCGTCGATATTCCCCACCGCCGGCGGCGGCGTCACGTCGCACAGTCCCTGCACGCGGCGCGGGCAGCGCCCGAAGAACGCACAGGCGGTTGGTCCGGACGCGGCGGTGGCAGGTGGCAGATCGGGCTGCGGCGGCAGCACGGTCTCCGCATCCGGCTCGAGCGTCGCGGCAAGCAGCATTCGGGTGTAGGGGTGGCTCGGCGCCTGCAGCACGCGTTCCGTCGTGCCGCTTTCCACCACACGGCCGGCATACATGACCTGCACGCGGCTGCTCATGGCCCGAACCACCGCGAGATTGTGCGAGATGAACAGGTACGCCAGGCCGAAGTCGCGTTGCAGTTCAGCCAACAGGTCCAGGATCTGCGCCTGTACCGAGACGTCCAGCGCGCTGGTCGGCTCATCCAGCACCACAAGGCGCGGCCGCAGGATCAGGGCGCGCGCGATGCAGATACGCTGCTTCTGGCCGCCGGAAAGTTCGTGCGGGTAGCGATGCGCGAAGCCGCGGGGCATGCGGATGACATCGAGCATCTCGAGCACGCGCCGCCGTGCTTCCTCGCCGCGCGCGAGGCCCTGGATCAACAGCGGTTCGGCCAGCGCCTCGCCCATCGTCATGCGCGGCGGCAGGGAGGAATGCGGGTTCTGGAACACGATCTGGAAGGACCGCCGCAGCGCGCGCAGATCCGGCGCCGAAAGGCCGCGCAGATCGGCCCCATCGAACCGCAGCGTGCCGGCATCGGGCTCGATCAGCCGCAGCAGCAATCGTGCGACGGTGGATTTCCCCGACCCTGACTCACCCACCAAGCCGACGCATTCGCGCGCCGCGATGGAAAGGTCCACATCCTGTACCGCCGCCACGATCCGCGCCGCGCGGCCACGCCCGGTGGTGAAGCTCTTGGTCAGGCCGTGTGCTTCGAGCAGTTTCATGCGACGGCGTGATGGCAGGCGACCTGCCTGCCGGGTGCGATCTCGCGCAGGGCAGGGCGCTCCGCCGTGCACCGCGCATCGGCCTGGGGGCAGCGCGGTGCGAACCGGCATCCTGGCGGGGGCGCGAGCAGGTTGGGCAATTGCCCCGGGATGCCGGATGGACGCGTCGCGCCGCGCAGCCGCGGCACCGCGGCGACGAGGCCGCGCGAATAGGGATGCGCCTGGGCGCGCAGAAAGTCGCGCGTCGGCGCGTTCTCGACCACGGTGCCGGCATACATGACGACGACGCGGCGGCAGATGCTGGCGACCACGCCGAGGTCGTGCGAGATCAGCATGACCGCGAGGTCGAGTGCCTCTACCTGTTCGCGCACCAGGCGCAGGATCTCGGCCTGCACGGTCACGTCCAGCGCAGTGGTCGGCTCGTCCGCCACCAGCAGCGCCGGCTCGCCCGACAGCGCCATGCCGATCAGCACGCGCTGGCGCATGCCCCCCGACAGCTGGTGCGGGTAGCTGGCGAGCACACGGTCAGGGTCCGCAAGGTGCAGCCGCGCCAGCACCTCCGTCGCGCGCCTGCGGGCTGCGGCGGCGCTGCGTGGGGCGGCGCCGCGGGCGCGGTCCTGCTCGCGGATCACCTCGACCATCTGGTCCTCGACGCTGAACAGCGGATCGAGAAAGGTCATCGGGTCCTGGAACACCATCGCGATCTCGAGCCCGCGCAGACGCCGCAGGCGGCCGGCCGACATGCCGAGCACCTGCTCCCCCCGCCAGGCGATCGTCCCGCGCGGGTAGCGGGCCGGAGGGGCCGGCAGAAGGCGCAGCAGGCTCTTCGCCAGCACCGATTTGCCGCAGCCGGATTCGCCCACGATGCCGAGCGTCTCGCCCGCCGCTACCTGCAACGAAACGCCATCCAGCACATGGGCGCGCCCGTCGAACCCGTCGAACACCAGGTCGAGGTCGCGGATCTCGAGCAGCGGCGCCGGCAGGCTCACTGCGCGTTGCTCCGCGGATCGAGCATGTCGCGCAGCCCGTCGCCGAGCAGGTTGAAGCCGAGCACGCTGAGGTAGATGGCGAGCCCCGGGAAGGCGGCGTACCACCACCATTCCGGCAGGTAGCCGCGCGCGACGGAAAGCATCGCGCCCCATTCTGGCATCGGCGCGCGCGCCCCGAGTCCGATGAAGCCAAGCCCGGCTGCCGCCAGGATCGCGGCACCCATGTCCATGCTCGCCTTGACGATGAGGGGCGAGACGCAGGCCGGCAGCAAATAGCGGAACAGGATGCGCGGCGTGCCGGCGCCAAGCGCGCGCGCGGCCTCGACGAAGGGTTCCGATTTCAGCGAGAGGGTCTTGCTCTCCATCAGCCGCACATAGCCGGGCCACCAGACCAGCGTCAGCGCGATCATCGCGTTCACGATGCCCGGGCCGAGGGCCGCCACGATGGCCACGGCGAGGATGATGCCGGGGATGCTGAGGAACAAATCGGTGACGCGCATGATCACCTCGCGCACCCAACCCCCGAGATAGCCGGCGGCGATGCCGAGCGGCACGCCGATCAGCGCCGAGCCAATGGTGATGATCAGGCCGATCTGCAGTGACACGCGGGTGCCGATGATGACGCGACTCAGCACGTCGTTGCCCATTTCATCCGTGCCGAACCAATGCGCGGTAGAGGGCGGCTGCAGCATGCGCGCCATGTGGACCGCGCCGGCTGCATCCTCGGGGTAGGGCGCGATCCAGGGTCCGAAGGCTGCGAGGAACAGGAACAGCGCCACGATCAGCAGGCCGCCGAGCGAGGAAGGGCTGCGCCGCAGCAGGTGCAGGCCGAGGCGAAGGCGGCGGCGGCGGCGCTCACGCCGTGCCGCGGTGGCGAGCGCGGCGTCATCCGTGGTGGTCGTGCTCATGCCTGCCGCAGCCTCGGGTCGAGCCAGGCGTAGGTCAGGTCGATGACGAAATTCGCCGCCATCACGCACAGCCCTATCACCAGCGTCACCCCGATCACC
>CANJXD010000146.1 GCA_947478535.1 Acetobacteraceae bacterium | reverse complement strand
GGGCTACGCCCGCCCTCGCTGACCACAGGCCCATCAGCAGCGTCAGAATGATCGATCTTTTTCATACTGGACATCATCGTTCCGGTCTCTCCTCGGACAAATGGGTGTCCAGAGAAAACGGGTGCAGCTCAGCCGCTGTCGAACGGACGGATATCGGGGGCGTTGGCGCTGCGCTCCAGCGTCAGCACGCCGATCACCCGCTCACCGTCCTGCAGCGGCACGGAGAGCACCGCGGCATCGCCATGCGCGCGCGCCAACTCGGCATGGGCGACACCGCCGGAGGGCGCGGCATCGGCCGGGGGATGGCTCAGTGCCGTGTCGAAATCCAGTACCTCATCCATCGCCGCTGCCAGCAGGCGAACCAGGGCCATGCGCTGGTCGAAGGTGGCGGTGTTGGAGATGGTGCAGACGCGGATGCGTCCCTGTTCCTCGAAGCCGATCGCCACCCGTTCGCAGCCGAGCCGCGCCGCCAGCTCGTTCGCCAGCGCCAGCGCGGCGCGGGCGGGGCGCGGTTCCTGCATCACCGTCGCCATCAGTTGCAGCAGCAGGCCCATGCGGGCGAGCCGCGCCTCGCCTTCCCCCAGCGCCCGTTGGCGGAAGCCATCGGCAAGCCATGCCGTGGCCCAATGCGTCTGTCGCAAGGCGCGCTGCAACTCGGCATCCGGCGCGGGCGGCAAGGCGAGGGCGACGACACCATGCAGCGTGCCGGCAACCTCCACCGGGCACGCGACATAGGCCAGCGCATCCGGCGTGGCCGGAGCGGGCAGGACGATGCCACGCCGCTCCTGCAACGCCCGTTCCGCCGCCGGGCCCAGATGCCGCAGGTCGCGCGTTGCGTTCGGCCAGGTGGCGGCGGGGGCGAAGGCACCCTCGGCATCCGGCCCCAACAGCAGCAGGGCGCCCTGCACCCGCGGCAGCTGGCTGCACAGCACGGCGAGCCAGCCGGCGCTGCGTTCCGCGGCATCCCTGGCGCCGACCAGCCGTGCCCAGGCGAGCGCCTCAGCGCTCGCACGTTCCTCCTGATGCGCGGCAAGCCCGATCGCGGGGCGCGCGCGTTCCATCCAGTCTAGGCCCGGCCCGGCTCGGCGCCGTGCAACGCAAGCGGGCTCATTGCGCCGGGACGTCGCGGCTGGCGGCCAGGCGTCGGCCGAGTGCCTCGAAATTGCGCATGGATTGCAGGTGGAGGTAGAGCAACTCCAACCCGTCATTGCGGGCCAGTTCCGCCAGCACCTCTCCCGGCAGGGCCTTCAGCCGGTCGCGGTTCACCGCCTGGAAGCCGCTGAGGGAAAGACGCTCCCCGCTGCCGACCGTCACCTGCGCCTGCATCGGCTCGAGCAGGCCGAGTTCCTCCACCCGGGCGCAGAAGGCCTGGGTTCGGCGGAACTGCTCCTGGTATTCCTGCAGGAAGGTCAACACGGATTCGGTATAGGGCGTCGGCTTGCCCGCGGCGTCGAACAGCGCGCTGCCTTCGCCCGCGCGGTTGAAGCCCGCATATTCTTCATCGACGCAGAGCGTGAAGCGGTCCGCGTCATGGCTGAAGACGAAGGGGTAGCGGCGCAGGAAGGCGGGAACGTAGGTGCCGGCCCAGTCGCCATCGGGGTTCAGGAACAGGTTCTGGTCGCTGCCGATGCCGAGGATAACGGCTGGCACCAGCTCACCCGGCTGGCCGGCGAAGACCAGGGGATATTCGGGCGCGGCCTGGGCGAATTCCACCGCCATCAACGGCACGGAGTTGATGCCGCCCGCGAAGCCATAGCCGCCGACCGGCGCGATGGCGGCATCCTGGTGGCGGTCGCGGGAGACCGGCACCGCGGTCCGGTAGATCAGCAACTGGGTCGGCATCATTCAGTCCTTCGTTGAGCGGGATCGGCGCGAACCGCGCATCAGGATGGCAGCCGGATGCGCAGGCCGCCATTGGGGTCCATGTCGCGGCACAACCAAGCCGGCGAGACGGGCAGGGGAGCCGGCGCCATCGCCAGCCCGGCCCAGTCGATCATCGGCGCACGATCGGCATCGGCCGCGGGCAGGCGGCGCTGCCCAGCCGCCAGGATGCGACCGGTCACGCCCTCACCGTCATCCTCGGCGAAGCCGATCGCGTTGCCCATCTCATGCAGCATTGTGCTCAGCAGGTCCATGCGGCCCGGTGCCGGCGCCGCCGCGATGTCCGTGGACCATCCCCAGCCGGCGGCATCCGCATCGAGCAGGATGGTGTTGCCGATGGTCACGCCCAGCGCGCCTTCCGGCAGCGTGCCGAGTGCAACATGCACGCGGTCCAGCACCGCCAGCCGTGCATCGCCTTCGCCCAGCGCCGCCGTCCAGATCGCCTTGGCGGCGATGGTGATGGTGCCGAGGTCGGCCTCGGCGATGCTTGTGGTGGGCGCGCCGGTTGGAACAGGGCCGGCGGCGAACTGCCAGATCGGCAGCGTACCGGCACTCAGCGCCACGTCGCGATTGGCCTGCCGGCCGGCGGGCGCGGTGGCGCGCGCGGTGCCGGTCTGGTCGAGCACCCAGCCCGGGTCCTGCGGCAGCACCATGCCGAGTTCGCCCACCGACTCGCCATTGCGGGCGGGGTCGCCGCCATGCCGGATGCCGACGATCGGGTCCGCGCCGGCCGCCTTCGACAGTGCGAGCAGGAAGGCCTGCACGCCCGGCACCGTCGGGCTGCGGATGATGTCGGCATCGCCGGGCTGCACGAAGGGCTGGAGGAAGGCATCGGTGGCGCCGAAATCGATCAGCCGGTCGCCCGCCGTATTGCCGATCAGCACGTCGCGCCCGGCGCCGCCATAGGCGAGGTCTTCGTAGGATGGGCTGGTGTCGGGCGTCAGGTTCCGGCCGCCGCCGGTGGATTTGTCGTCATCGGCATCGAGCACGTCATCGCCGAAGCCGCCATAGAGCTGATCGCGGCCGGTGCCGCCGACCAGCCAGTCGTCGCCGAGGTCGCCGAACAGCCTGTCGTCGCCATCGGTGGGCTTCGCGGTGCCGAGCCAGCGCGTATCGAGCGGCCCCTCGGCGGCGTTGAAGTCGAGGAACCATGGTTTCCCGAGCGCGGGGCTCGCGGCGAGCGTGCCGTCATCGTTGAACATCGGCCGGCCCAGCGGATTGCTGCCGGAGAGCGCCGCCAACTGGCCGGTGAGGTTGTTCCGGCCGAGCAGATTATCGAAGTAGAAAAAGCCATTGCCGGTGCCGGGATGCGCGAAGTCGAAGCGGACCATTGGCGCGAGGCCGAACAGCGGGTTGTTGCCGTAGGCGAGCACCGGCGCCTCGGCGCCCGAGATCGCGTCGTCGCCGGCGCCGCCATGGATGCTGTCGTCGCCGAGCCCGCCATAGATCACGTCGCTGGCGAGCCGGGGGCGGTAGAGCGGATCGGGGTCGTCGATTGCCGGATCGAGGTTGTCCGGCATCAGCCAGGCGGTGGTGACCAGCGCATCCGCCACATCCAGCACCGCGGAGAGTGTGCCGCCCGCGGCGGTGACCACGGTGTTGAGCGAGACCAGCGGCGTGAAGCCGAACAGCGGCTCGCCCACGCTCGTGCTGTTGCGCCGCGCGAAGATCAGCCCGTCATCGCCCAGGATTGCATCCTGGCCGGTGCCGCCGCTGATCAGATCACGGTCCTGTCCACCAACAAGACTGTCATTCCCGGCATCGCCGAAGATGAGGTCGCCCGCGACCTGGCCGAAGATCTGGTCATCGCCGGCCTCGCCATGGATTTCGTCAAAGGCACCCTGGTCGTTGGTATAGCCGTTGCGGTCATCGCCGCCCGGCACATAGTCGAGCAGTTGCACGGCGCGCACGACGATCCGGGCCTGCTGCGAGACCGGCAGGCCCGCGGTGTAGGTATCGAAGTTGTAGGTGAGGTAGGCGCCGTTCGCGCCGACGATGCGGAAGATGTTGCCGTTGTCGCCGAGGATGACATCGGCGTCGCTCGCATGGCCCTGCGCCGTCGTGTCGCCGACGTCATTGCGCGCGATGGCACGCCCAGAACCACCGAAGATCAGGTCGGAGTAATATTCGATTCGGTCTGCCGTCGTGGTCAGGCCGAACAGGCTCGAACTGCCGCCGATGATGTCGTCCTGGCCGAGATTGCCGAAGATGACGTCGGTGCCGAGGCCGCCCTCGATGTAGTCGTCGCCGTCGGTCGCCGCGTCGAAGGAAGGCCGCACCACCAGTTCGCCCGCTGCATTGCGCCCGGCACCGACCGCCACGCCGCCGGTCAGCGAAGTGGCCAGGGTGCCATCGCCCTGGATGACGTCCGAGCCGCTCTGGCCGAAGATCTGGTCGCGCCCACCGCCGCCGGCCAGCACATCATCGCCGGCAACGGGGTTGCCGCTGCTGCCGATGACTTCTTTCAGGTAGATGCTCACCCCAGCCCAGGCCGGCGCGCCGGCAGGGTCCTGCTGCGCCGTGCCCGTCACCAGCGGCGCGCCGGCCGCATCGTAGAGCAGCGCGCCGGAGAGTTGGCGGAAGCGCGGGTTGGACTTATCGGTCGGGCTGTTCGCGGCGAAGAGTTCGACGTCGTCGCCGAAGATCAGGTCCTGGCCCAGTGCGCCGTCGATGCTGTCATGGCCGGAGCCGCCGATCAGCACGTCGTCGCCCAGGCCGCCGAGGAGCAGGTTGTTCCCGGCGGGCGAGCCGACGATGCTGCCGACGAAACCCAGTCGGACGGCGCTGATGTAGGTCGCGTAGCCGTCGCCGCCGAGCAGCGTATCGGCGCTGTTGCCGCCGTTCATCGTGTCGTTGCCCTGGCCGCCGAAGGCCAGGTTGTTGCCGGTGCTGAGGGTGATGGAATCCGCGCCGCCGAATGCGCCGCTCTGGGCCGTCACCAACTGGGGGGCACCGGCGGCACTGAGCCTGATCCGCCCGGTATCGCCCAGGACCAGGCTGTTGCCGGTGCCTGTGCTGATGCGGTCGTCGCCCGAGCCGCCGAGGATGATGTTGCTGCCGGCGCCGGCGCCAATCGTGTCGTTGCCGCCAGGCAGATCATACCCTGCGTCGATCTCGGACAGCAGCCCGGGTGCGGCGAAGAAGAGGGTGCCACCATCGCCCAACACGCGGTTGTCGCCATTGCCCGCCACGATGCTGTCGGCTCCGCGGCCGCCCAGGATCGTGTCGTCGCCGCCCGCCGCGGTGATGCGGTCATTGCCGCCGGTGTCGTCGTAGATCGTCTGCAGGTAATCCCGGGCAACCACCCCGGTATCGCCGAACACCACGCTGTTGCCGCCCGTGGCCCGGATGGTGTCGTCGCCCATGCCGCCGAAGATGGTGGTGTCGCCGGAGGTATCGCCGATGTCGTCGGCTGCGCCGTCATCCGGGCGCAACGCGATCAGCGCTACCGTCAGCGCCGTGGTCTGCAGGGCCTGCACGCCAGAGTCCTGGAAGACCCAGCCATGGTCGCCGAACAAAATATCCCGCCCGCCGCCGCCATTGATCCGGTCGGCACCAGCCAGCAGCGGGTCACCTGTCGCCAGCGTGGCGCCGGCCTGGTTGACGAAGCCCATCAGCCCGGGCGCCAGGTCGAAGCGGCGGGACAGGTCGAGGATGATGCCGTCATCGCCGAGCACGATATCGTCGCCGCCATTCCCCGCCATCGAATCGTTGCCGCCGCCGCCGACGATCCAGTCGCCGGCGGAGCCGCCGGCCATCGTGTCATTGCCAGCACCGCCGTAGAGCACGACGCCGTCATCAGCCGCGATGGCCCTGAGGATATCGTTGCCCGCCGCGGTGAAGGCGAAGCCGGAGCCATTGCGCGCGGTGCGGGAGCCAGTGAAGCTCGAACCATCCTGGCTGGCATCGCCGAACACGACCAGTGGTGCGGCCGCACCGCCGCCGGCCGTCACGGTGATCACGTCATTACCGCCGCCGCCCTGCACGACGCTCAGCGTGCCGGCGATCGTGCCGTTGACGGTAAAGGTATCGCGCCCGCTGCCGAGCAGCACATCCACCACCTGCATGCCGTGGAAGGTCGTGCCGCCGAGGCTGCCGAGCCCGCTGATGGTGCCGAACTGCGCCACGGTGACCGGGCCGCCATAGAGCACGCCGAGACTTGTCGCGGTACCCGCCGTCGCCCGGCCGAGTGTGCCGGTCGTGGGCCCGGTGGAGCCATCGCTGAACACCCGCAGCGTATCGGTCTGCGTCGCCACGTTGGTGCCGGCGCCGCGGTAGAGCGGGGTGGTGTCCGTCTCGGTCGCCAGCAGGGTGGCCGCCAGGATGGCGCGATTGCGCGCGGCGATCGTGCCGCCTTCCACCACCAGCTTGCCGGCGATTCCGTTCACGGTATGCGGCTTGGCCTGGTCCGCCTGCCAATCCTGCGCGCGGACAAGCTCGGCCGGCGTCCTTGGCGGCTCGCCGGTGGCGGTGACGCGCACGGTAAAGGGGATGGCCCAATTGGCGGTGGTGAAGGTCACCGTTGCCGTGCCATCGGGCTGCACGGCGAAGCGCCCCGGCGAGGCGCCGCCGGACTGCGCCGAGACGGCAATGCCGGCTTCCGGGAGCAAGCTGACGATGACCGGCCGCGTCGGTGCCTTGGTGAGTTGGATCGTGTAAGTGTCGCTTGCGCCGGGACCGATGGCGGTCTGGCCATCGGTCTGCCGGATCAAGACCCCAGGCGCATCGTTGTCGCGCAGCGCGACGGCAAAGGGTTCCGCCACCGCGGTGCGATACGGGCTGGTGCCGAGCGTGCTGGTGAAGCGCGGCGTGATGAACGTCTCCAGCGGTCGTTCGGCGACGATGTCGTTTACCGCCGTCACCGCCAGGTCGAACGGCCTGTTCCAATCCGCGCTGGTGAAGGTGATCGCGCCGGTGGCGGCGTTGAAGCGCGCCGCATCCCCTGCCTCGCCAGCCGCGATCGTTACTTGCGCGGCCGTCGTGATCAGCCTGACGGTCACCCGCTCCCCCGCCGCGGGCGGGTTGGTGAGGCTGAGCCTGTAGTGCACCGCGCCATCGCCCTCGAGCACCGGGCCAGACGACAAGACCGGGGTGACAACGAGGCCCGCCGCGTCATCGTCCTGCACCTCGACCAGCAGGTCGCGCACGCTGGGATCGGGTACGAAGATGTCTGGCGCGCTGAAGGCGTGGCTGATCGCCAGCTTCCGCGTGCCTTCCGCCGCGCCATCCGACACCGCGCGCACCCAGATGGTGACGATGCGCCCCCAGGCTTCGGGATGGCCGGGATAGGTGGCGCCGAAGAAGCGCAGCGCCAGCGCGCGGCTGAAGGTGATGCCGTCGGTCGAGAGTTCCACGCCGCTACTCGCGCCATCGGCAGGCGGCGCGGCGATGGTCAGCATGGCGAGGGCGGAGCGCTGCATCTCCGGGTTCATGGCCACGGTGTAGGTGGCGCTTGCCGTGCCGCCGGCGCCATTCTCCACCAGGCGCAGGCCGCCCGGCGGCTCGGTAATCAGCACCGGGCTATTCGCGCCATACACCAACACACCCTCCGCGAGGATGCCGTTATAGGCGGGGTCCAGGCTGTGGATGCTGTGGTTGATCGCCGGCGTACGGCCCAACCCGCTTTCCGTGCGGATGTTCGGCGCATCGCCGGCAATGTTGAAGCTGTCATTGCCGAGTCCGCCGATCAGCAGCGTGGTCACCGCCGGATTGGTGCTGACGACGGTGAAGCGGTCGTCGCCCTCAAGCCCATCCACCTCGAGCGTGGTGACATTGCCGAGCACCACGGTGCGGCCACGGGCCAGCACGCCGCCGGCCGTCACGATGATGGAATCGTCGCCCGCCGTGCCGAGCAGGCTCAGCGTGTTGGCGCCGCTGCCGCCGTCGATCCGCGCGCCGGTCCCGATGGAGGATTCGATGCGGTCGTCGCCCGCGCCGGTGAAGATCGCGACCTCGCCCACCGAACTGCGGTCGGAGCCGAGGATATCGAAGGCGCGCACCCGCACCGTCTCGGCACCAGCATCGCCGAAGAAGGTCAGCGGCGCCGCGCTGGCATAGACCGTCAGGCTGTCATCGCCCTCACCGCCCGTGGCGACCAGTGGCTCGCGGTTGCCGATGCTGAGCAAGCCGCCCGGGGTCTCGACCGTGCCGAAGCCGTCGCCCTCGGCCACCGTGATGCCATCTGCGCGCGCCGTGCCGAAAAGCTGGCCGATGCGGAAATCATCGTTGCCGGTGCCGCCTTCGAGATGCGTGATGAAGCCGGTGTCATCGACGACGAAGGTGTCGTTCCCGGCGCCGCCGAGAACATCGACGACATCGACGCCGTGGCCGATGTTGACACGTTCGAAGTACGCGCCTGATCGCTGCAGGAATACCGCCTGCGGGCGGATCAGGAAGCGGTCATCGCCGGTGGTGCCGCGCAGCGTCAGCAGATCGGCGCCGCCATCCGTCCCGCCGCTGTCCGTCACTTCGAGGATGACATCGGCGCTGCCGGTCAGCGCAATGGTGGTGGAATCGGAGCCGCCTTGGCCATCGACGATGATGCGGCTGCGCAACTCGGTACTCTCGAACCCCGAGACAAGGGCGCCTGGGCCGGCCTGCCCAGGCCGGTACTTTCGCGCCAGGTCGAGCGTCTGCACGCTGTCGACCAGGATGCTGTCATTGCCGTGGCCGCCGAGCAGGCGTGTCGTGCCTGAGACATAGCCGGTGGCCGCGAGTGTGATGCGGTCACCGTCGCGTCCACCGCTCACCACGATCTGCGGCGCGACCAGGAACCCCTCGATGGCGATGCTGCTGCCGATGCGGTCATCGGCATCGGGGCCATCGGCGACCGGCAGGTTGCCGTGCCGGTCGCCGCGCCAGTCGCCCGCGATCTCGATGCCGGCACCGGAGACCAGGTAGACATCTTGCGGCAGCCGGAAATCGTCGCCGGACCGGAGCGTGATCGCCCCATTCGCATATACCGCCGTGGGGTTGCCGCTGCCGGCGAAGCCGCTGAGGATGATGTCGTCGGGTTCGCTTCCGGCGATCTCGGCATTGCTATCGAAGCGGTCGTCCACCGTGATGAGCGTGGCGTCGCCACTGGCATAGATGTTCTTGGTGACCGTCATCGCGCCACCGGCGCTGATGCGGACGGAACCGTTGAAGGCGATGACACCCCAGAAATTCTCAGCGCTCAGCGCGTTGCCAATGATAAGCGCGCCGCGGTTGTCCACGCAGATGTCGCCGAAGGTCGATTCCGCCTCCAGCACCGCGACATCCGTGACGATGTCCTGGCCGGACTGGGCATTGCCGACGCCGTCGCGGCCATAAAGGAAGGCGCGCCGCGCGATCACGTTGACCCCGGTGCCATAGAGCGCATCGGTCAGTTCGCCGGAAAAGGCACGGATGCTGGCATCCGCCGCCCCCGCCGCGGCGCTTACCTGGATGAGTTGGACGTCGCCGGTGACATCCAGGAAAACGCCGTCGGTGGCGCTGCTGGCCGAGAGATCGAAGAACGCGTTGCCCCCCCCCGCGCGCAGCCCGACCTTGAGCGGGGCCGCGGTGCTGCCGATGCCGCCGCCGGCGACCAGATCGAGCCGATAACTCGCCAGTGTCCGGGCCGGGCCGGGCGCCGCATCGGCGTCGCGGATTGCGCCCTGCGCCCGCAGATACACCCAGCCGCCTTCGATCTTCTCGATCCGCATGTCGCCATTGGTCTGCGACAGCAGCAGATAGCCGCCCGAGATCGCATCGAAGGCGCCGGTGGTGTCCACGTCGAGATAGTTGGCGTTGGCCGCGGTCGCGAAGCCGCCGATGCCGGTCTCGGCGCGCAGCGTGATGGACTGCGCCTTGATCTTCGCGGCGCTGGTGTCGAGCGCGTCGCGGATCGCGCCGGCGGCGATCAGATAGGCCTGCCCTGTTTGCGAATAGACCGATTCGATCGCCAGGTTGCCGGGGCGCCTGCCGAAGCGATCGACGCCCTCGATGAAGATGTCGCCGCGCGCCCGCGCCGTCAGCGTCCCGCCGGTATTGGCATCGAAGCGCAGGAACCCCGTGTCGCTGCCGATCCTCCCCTCCGCCGCCTCGACCACGAGGTTGCGGCCGATAAGGTAGCCCGATTGCTCACCCGCGAGGATGCTCTTCGCCACCTTGATGGTGATGTCGTTGCCCCCCGCGCCGGCGGCGCCGGCGGTGAAGTAGCTGATCGTCAGGTCCTCCTGCGAACCGATCAGCGCGGCGCCGTAGGAGAAGCCGGAGAACTCCCCGGTGGCTTGCACGTCGAGGTCATCGGAGGACCGTATCTGGATGGCCACATAGACCGGCGCGATGCCGCGGGTGATGACGATGTCGCGCGCGAAGGGCGAGGCGGTGATGCGCTGCGTCAGCGTCATCTTCGCCGCGGTGATGGCGGCGATCGTGTAGCTCTGGCCCGGCTCGTTCGAATTCTCCGTTGATCCGGCGATGCGGAGGAGTTGCCCGACTGCGAAGCCATCCACCAGGAAGCTGCGGCCATCCGTGCGGGTCAGGCTGTCCTGGCCGAACAGCACCTGGGTGGCGATCGGCGCCGCGGTCGCCTGGAAGGTGGGGTCGGTGACGATGCGGGCGATGCGCAGCACGTTGCCCAGCCCGAACGGCAGCACCTTGTCCGGCGTCAGCGTGATCACGCGATTGGTGACGCTGGCGATGGTGTAAAGCGCGGACGCCGGCACCACGCCGGTTATCGCGTTGAAGTTCTCGACCGTGATGGTCTGGCCGGCCCGAAAACCCTGCGCCAGCCAGTCGCCGTCCACGGTGGTGATGGTGTTGGCCGAAGTATTGGCGGTGGCCAGTTCGTTGATCGGATAAGCCGCGAGATACTGCACCTCCGACCGTTCGGCGGCGGCGAGCGCCACGCGCTGGTCGTCGGTGAGCGGCGGCGCGCCGGGCGAGACGTCGATCACCACCGGCGGCAGCGAGGAGCCGATCTGCCCCACCCCCACGGTCACGCTGATGTTGCGGCCGATGATGTTCGGCGCCTCGATCACCGTGACGGTGCTGGTCACTTCCTTCAGCAGCCCGGCGCCGAAGCTGGTGAGCAGTTCCTGCTCGGTCCACAGCTTGACGCTGCCGCGCAGCGTGGCGAGTTCGTCCGCCGTCGGCACGTATTGGAAGGCGGCGTTGTAGCTGTTGCCGAGCGCGCCGTACCGCAGATGCAGGGCGCGGTATTCGGTGGTCCGCGCGGTCACCAGACCCGCCAGCGCCGCAGCGTCGTAGCCCAGCGTGTCGCGGTAATAGGCGGTCTCCGCG
>CANJXD010000145.1 GCA_947478535.1 Acetobacteraceae bacterium | reverse complement strand
GGATGGCATCACGGTCAACGCGATCGGCCCCGGCCCGATCGCGACGGAGCTGTTCCGCCGCGCCAACCCCGACAACAGCCCGAAGACCCGCGCCATCATCGAGGGCATCCCCGTCCGCCGCTTCGGGCAGCCGGAGGATGTGGCCAATGCCGTCCACTTCTTCCTCGATGAACGCTCCGGCTTCGTCACGGGGCAGGTGATGTATGTCTGCGGTGGCCTCACCGTTGGCCTCGCCCCGACCTGACACCCCCCGCGCGCTGGCGCGGCACGCCTTGCGCGACACGGCGCAGGTGATAAGCACGCCCCGCCCAAGGAGGATTCCCCCCATGCCCGCCTCGACCGCGCTGTCGCGCTTCACGGTGCTGGACCTGACCCGCGTCCGTTCCGGCCCCACCTGCGTGCGCCAGCTCGCGGATTGGGGGGCCAATGTCATCAAGATCGAGATGCCGCCCGCCCTCGATGAGGGGGACCCGATGGGTGGCCCGCGCGCCGGGTCCGACTTCCAGAACCTGCACCGCAACAAGCGGGCGATGACGCTGAACCTGAAGTCGCCCGAGGGCGTCGCGCTGTTCAAGAAGCTGGCCGAGACGGCCGATGTCATCGTCGAGAATTTCCGCCCCGACGTGAAGACGCGCCTCGGCATCGACTACGAGGCGATGGCCGCGGTGAACCCGCGCATCGTCTATGCCTCGATCAGCGGCTTCGGGCAGGATGGCCCCTATGCCAAGCGGCCGGGCTTCGACCAGATCGCGCAGGGCATGGGTGGGCTGATGTCCATCACCGGCCTGCCGGGCCAGGGCCCGGTGCGCGTCGGCATCCCGATCGCCGACCTCACCGCCGGGCTGTTCGCGGCGCAGGGCATCTTCATCGCGCTGCTGGAGCGCGAAGTGTCGGGCAAGGGGCAGTGGGTGCAGTCATCCCTGTTGCAGGCGCAGATCTTCATGCTGGATTTCCAGGCCAGCCGCTGGATCATGGAAGGCCAGGTGCCGAAGCAGGCGGGCAACAACCACCCGACTTCCATCCCCACCGGCGTCTTCACCACCAGCGACGGCTACATGAACATCGCCGCCTCCGGCAACAAGATCTGGGAACGCTGCGCCCGCGCCCTCGGCCGCGACGACCTGCTGGCCGATGACCGCTACAAGACCGCAGGCGGCCGCAGCCAGCATCGCGATGAGCTGAATGGCGAGCTGGACAAGACGACGCGCAGCAACACCACCGCCCATTGGGTGACGGCGCTGAACGACGCCGGCGTGCCCTGCGGCCCGATCTACAAGGTGGATGAGATGTTCGCCGACCCGCAGGTCCAGCATCTCGGCATCGCGCAGACGCTCGATGACGGGCAGCGCGCCGTCGCCTATGTCGGCCAGCCCATCGGCCTGTCGCGCACGCCGTCCACCATCGTCACGCATCCGCCCGAACTCGGCGAGCATACCGATGCCGTGCTGACGGAACTCGGCTACGACGCCGCCACCATAGCCGACCTCCGCGCGCGCCAGATCGTCTGATACCAACGGCCGCCACTCGCACCGCAGAAGGATATGACGATGGATACCGGCACGGAAAAGATGCTGGCCCGCAAGGCCGATGGCATCGGGTGGATGACCTTCAACAACCCGGAGCGGCACAACGCCGTCTCGATGGAGATGTGGCAGGCCGCCGAGCGCATCCTCGCCGATTTCACGGCCGATCCGGCGGTGCGCGTCATCGTCCTGACGGGCGCCGGCGGCAAGGCCTTCGTCTCCGGCGCCGACATCTCGAAGTTCGAGAGCGAGCGCAGCGGCGAAGCCGCCGTCGCCGCCTATCAGGCGCAGACCGCCAAGGTCTATGACGCGCTGGCGGAATGCCCGAAGCCCACCATCGCGATGATCCAGGGCCACTGCATCGGCGGCGGCACCGCCCTCGCCGTCTGCTGCGACATGCGGATCTGCGGGGAAACCGCGGGCTTCGGCGTGCCGGCGGCCAAGCTCGGCCTCGGCTATCCGCTGTCCGGCATCCGCCGCCTGGTGGATCTCGTCGGCCCGTCCTTCGCGAAGGAGATCTTCTTCACGGCCAAGCGCTGGTCGTCGGAGGATGCGCGGATCATGGGCCTGGTGAACCGCGTGGTGCCGAATGACACGCTCGAAGCCTTCGTCACGGATTACGCGAAGACCATCGCCGGCAATGCGCCGCTGACGGTCGGCAGCGTGAAGTTCATCGTGGCCGAGGCGCTGAAGGATCGCGGCGCCGCCAATGCGGAAGCCTGCGACGTGCTGGTGAAGGCCTGCTTCGCGAGTGACGACTACAATGAGGGCCGCAAGGCCTTCATGGAAAAGCGCCCGCCGCAGTTCACGGGACGCTGAGCCTACCCGATCTCCGCTTCCGTCAGCGCACCGGGGAAATGGCACGCCACGCGATGCCCCGGTGCGCCTTCCAGCAGCATGGGCGCTTCCGCCGCGCAGCGCGCCACGGCGCGCGGGCAGCGCGTGCGGAAGCGGCAGCCCGAAGGCGGATCGGCGGGGCTCGGCACTTCCCCCTTCAGCACGATGCGCGTCCGCCGCGCGGCACCCGGTTCCGCCACCGCTGACAGCAGCGCCTGGGTGTAGGGATGCAGCGGTGCCGCGAAGATCGCCTCCCGCGGGGCTTCCTCCACCACCTGGCCGAGATACATCACCGCCACGCGTGGGGCCATGTGCCGCACGGCGGCGAGGTTGTGGCTGACGAACAGGCAGGCCAGCCCCAACCTTTCCTGCAACTCCCGCAGCAGGTTCAGCACCTGCGCCTGAATCGAGACATCGAGCGCGCTCGTCGGCTCATCGCAGACGAGGAAGGCGGGCTCCGTCGCCAGGGCGCGGGCGATGGCGATGCGTTGGCGCTGGCCGCCGCTGAATTCATGGGGGTAGCGCGCGGCATGCTCCGGCAGCAGCCCCACCAGGTCCAGCAATTCCCGCCCCCGCGCGGCGCGGCTCGCGCCATCGCCGATGCCATGCACCACCAGCGGTTCCGCCAGAAGCTGTGCCACCGTCATGCGCGGATTGAGGCTGCCGAAGGGGTCCTGGAACACCACGCCCATGTCCCGCCGCAGCGCCCGCATCGCGCGTTCCGGCAGATGGGTGATATCGGCATCGCGAAAGCACAGCGTGCCGCCATCGGGCTCGATCAGCCGCAGCACCAGCCGCGCCAGCGTCGATTTCCCGCAGCCGCTTTCCCCCACCAGCCCCAGCGTCTCCCCGGCCGCGAGCGACAGGTCCACGCCATCCACCGCGCGCACGCCGCCCGCGAAGGTTTTTGTCAGCCCGCGCGCCGATAGCAGCGTCATGCCACATGCTCCGCGCGGATGCAGGCGGCAGCCGTGCCGCCGGCCAGCAGGCGCAGCGCCGGCGGCGCGGTATCACAGGCCGGGATCGCATGGGGACAGCGGGCGGCGAAGCGGCAGCCGCTGGCGAAATCCGCCGGCGAGGGCACCACGCCGCCGATGGCCGGCAGCGCGCCGAGCGGGCCTTCCAGGCGCGGGATCGCCGCCAGCAGCGCCTGGGTATAGGGGTGGCCGGGGTCGCGGAAGATCGCCGCGGCCGGCCCGGTTTCCGCCACCCGCCCGGCATACATCACCAGCACGCGTTCGCAGATATCCGCCACCACGCCAAGATCATGGGTGATGAGCAGCACCGCCATGCCGAATTCCTGCCGCAGCCCGCGCAGCAGGTCGAGGATGCCGGCCTGCACCGTCGCATCCAGCGCCGTGGTCGGTTCATCCGCCACCAGCAGCCGGGGCCGACAGGCCAGCGCGATGGCGATCATCGCGCGCTGGCGCATGCCCCCCGAAAGCTGGTGCGGATACTCCCCCGCCCGCCGTTCCGCCGCCGCGATTTCCACCAGCTTCAGCAGGCTGACAGCCTCGTTATGCGCGGCCCGGCGATCGAGGCCGCGATGATGGCGCAGCACTTCCGCGATCTGCTCGCCGATGGTCAGCACCGGGTTCAGCGACGCCATCGGTTCCTGGAAGATCATCGCCATCCGCGCGCCGCGCATCTTCTCGAGTTCACGCTCCGGCAGGGCGCTGATCTCCACCCCCTCGAAGGTGATGCTGCCCGACGCAATGCGCCCACCCGGCGGCAGCAGCCCCATCATGGCGAGCGCCGTCATGGACTTCCCGCTGCCGCTTTCGCCGACGATGCCCAGCACCTCCCCCGGCGCGATCTCGAAGCTGACCTCGTCCAGCACCTGCACCGGCCCGAAGGCGACGGACAGGCCCTGTATCGACAGGAGCGGGGTCATCGGATGGCGGTCCTGAGGCGTGGGTCCAGCGCATCGCGCAGCCCATCGCCCATCAGGTTCAGCCCGAGCACCGTCATCGCGATGGCCACACCGGGTACCAGCGAAATCCACGGCGCTTCCTGGATGTAGTCACGCCCATCCGCGATGATCCCGCCGAGTGTCGGCGTCGGCGGTGGCGGGCCGACGCCGAGAAAACTCAGCACCGCTTCCGCCAGGATGGCCAGCGCGAAGACATAGGTCTGCTGCACCACCAGCGGCGCCATCGCATTGGGCAGGATGTGGCGCATCAGCACCCGGGCCGGGGAGGCGCCGATAGCGCGCGCACCCTCCACGAAGGGGAACTCCCGCACCACCATCACCCCCGCCCGCATCACCCGCGCCGTCCTCGGCGCATAGGCGATGGACAGTGCGAGGATGGCGTTGAGCTCCGAAGGCCCGAGCGCCGCCGCCAGCGCGATGGCCAACAGCACGGCGGGGAAGGCCATCAGCGCATCCATGAAGCGCATCAGCGGCCCATCGAGGCGCTGCACGAACCCCGCCAGCGCGCCGATCATCCCGCCGACCACCGCCGTCAGCGCCGCGACGCCGAGCCCGATCCGCAGCGAGACCTTCGCCCCATGGAGGGTGCGCGACAGGATATCCCGCCCAAAGCGATCCGTGCCGAGCCAGAAGGTCTCATCCGGCGCGCGGAACCGCGTGCGGAAATTGTTCCGCAGCGGATCATGCGGCGCCAGCCACCAGGCGAAGACGGCGCAGAACACCACCAGCCCGAACAGCAGCAGCCCCCAGCGGAAGGAGGGATGCGCGACCAGCCGCGCGAAAGCGCCTGGCGCCTTGCCGCCTGCCTTAGCGGCCATGCCGGATCCTCGGATCGAGCCAGGCATAGAGCAGGTCCACCGCCAGGTTCACGACGACAAAAATGGTGGCCGTCAGCAGCAGCCCGCCCTGGATGACGGGATAGTCCCGCCGCTGGATCGCCCCCACGATCAGCCGCCCCACCCCAGGCAGGCTGAACACGCTCTCGATGACGACGGTGCCGCCGAGCAGCACGCCGCAGGCGATGCCCGCCACGGTGACGACGGGGATCAGCGCATTGCGCAGCGCATGCTTGCCGATGACGATCCAGCCCGGCATGCCCTTGGCGCGCGCAGTTCGGACGTAATCCTGCCGCAGCACTTCCAGCATCGCCGCCCGCGTCATCCGGGCGAACAACCCGATCTGCGCCAGCGCCAGGGTCGTCGCCGGCAGGATCATCCCCCGCGCCCAGCCCAGCGGATCCTGCGTGAAGGGCACGAAGCCGCCGGTCGGCAGCCACGCCAGTTGCACCGCGAAGACATAGACGAAGACGAGGCCGAGCCAGAATTCCGGCACGGAGAAGCCGATCAGCGCCGCCCCCATCGCGGCGCGATCCGCCCCGCGCCCCGCCTGCACCGCCGCCAGCACGCCCAGTGCGGTCCCAGCCGTCAGCGCGATGCCAAGCGCGAGAAAAGTCAGCGAGAGCGTCACCGGGAGCCGTTCCACGATGGCCGCGCCGACGCCCTGGCGCAGCAGGATGCTCTCCCCCAGGTCACCCTGCGCCAGCGCCCAGTACCAGCCGACAAGCTGTTCATGCCAGGGCTTGTTCAGCCCCAGCCGCTCCCTCAATCGGGAAAGCTCCTCGGCCGTCGCCGTCGGCCCCGCCATTTCCGCCGCCACATCGCCCGGCACGATCCAGACGATGGCGAAGGACATCAGCGAGACGAGCAGCAGCACCGGCAGCGCGGCAAGGATGCGCCGCGCCGCGTATTTCAACACTCCCGCTTACGCCAGCGAAATCCCCCACATGCGGGGGATGCGATAGGGCTTGTAGTCTCGCACCTGCGCCCGCGTGGCCTGGACGATGCCGACATCGCCGCATTTGATGGCGATGGCCTGGTCATACATGCGCGCCTGGAAATCACTGACCGCCTTCTTGCGGTCCTCCGCGCCGAGGCTCGTCGTCAGCCGGCGCTGGCAATCCTCGATCACGTCGTCGCGCAGATGCTGCACCGGCGCATGGCCGCTGAAGAAGCCGACGACGCCATAGGGTCCCTCATAGGGCTCGATCCCCAGCATCAGCGCCCAGGCATGCCAGCCCGTGCGCTGCGTGCGCTGGCTGAAGGCGGTCGGCCAATCCGTGATCACCACCTTCACATTGATGCCGACGGCCTTCATCTGCTCCGCCGCCGTCACGATGGTCGCCTGGTGGTTGGAGAAGCTGCTGTCGCCGAGCAGGATGATCTCCTCCCCGCGGTAATTCGCCTCCCGCAGCAGGGCGCGGGCGCGGTCCTTGTTGTTCATGTTGTAGAGCGGCTTGCCGACATCGCCGGCAAAGAATTCCGTGCCCGGGTGCTGCCAGCCATGCGTCATCCGATAGAGCCCGTCGGTGGAGATCGCCATGACCTCCTCCAGGTCCAGCGCGGCCTGCATGGCGCGGCGGAACACCGGGTTGTCCATCGGCGGCATGACGTGGTTGAGCATCAGCGTCTGGAAGGACCAGGGCATCATCTCATGCATCTGCAAGCTGCGGTCGCTGCGCAGGCGCTGCGCCGCCGGCACGGCGATGGCTTCGAGGATCTGGATCTCGCCCGCCTGCAACCCCGCCGTCCGCGCGCCACCTTCCGGCACGAAGCGGATCATCAGGTTTTCCACGTTGGCGACCTTGCGGCCCGCGAAGCCGTCCATCCCCGCATAGGCGGTGTTCTGCGCATACTCGCCAAACCGCGTCAGCCGCACATGGCTGTCCGGGCGGTATTCGACGAAGCGGAACGGCCCGGTGCCGATCACCTCGATGCGGGATGCGTCCTTCCCCGCCTCCTCCTCCGGGATGATCGCGCAGGGCGCGCGGGGGGAGGAGATGCCGGCGATGAAGCCCGGGCTCGGTTCCTTCAGCCGCACCACCACCGTCTTCGCATCCGGCGTGTCGATCGATTCGACGGGCTGCATGATGAAGGCGGACCCGCCGACGCGGCCGTAGCGCAACAGCGATGCCTTCACATCCGCGCTCGTCAGGCGCTTGCCGTTGTGAAAGCGCGCGTCGCGCAGGCTGAAGCGATAGGTCAGCCCATCGGCCGAGATATCGACACCCTCCGCCAGGTCCGGCTTCGGGTTGCCGGCCTCGTCGCGGGCGAACAGCGTCTCATAGACATGCAGGTTGATGTTGCGGCTGGCCTGCGCCGTCGTCACCTGCGCGTCGAGGGACGGCGGCTGCGCCTGCTGCGCCATCACCACGGTCCCGCGCACCCCCTGCGCCAGGGCCGGCGTTCCGAGTGCCCCGCCCAGGGCCGTAGCCCCCGCGGTCAATCCCAAATGGCGACGAGTCAGCATGGAACAGCCCCCTCTCCCGTATTGTGCTGGGGATGCTAGCCTTCGCTGGCGGCGCGGTTCAATCGCCCGTGGAGCGGGATGAGGAAGAAATGTCGGCTAGCCCTATCGTCGCCGAGGTCGATTTCGCCGCCAAAGGCCGCCAGGCCGGGCATCTCCGGGTGCCGCAATCCCGCGATGACAGCGGCTGGGGCACCATCCCGGTCCCGATTGTCGTCGTCGCCAACGGCACCGGCCCCACCATTCTGCTGACCGCCGGCAACCATGGTGACGAATACGAAGGCCAGGTCACGCTGCTCGACATGGCCCGCACCCTGCGGCCGGAGGAAGTACAGGGCCGCGTCATCATCCTGCCCGCCATGCACTACCCCGCCTGCGCCGCCGGCAAGCGCCTGTCGCCGCTGGATGGGCGCGACTTCAACCGCTGCTTCCCCGGCGACCCCTTCGGCGGCTTCGCTCTCTCGCTCGCGCATTACGTGGAAAGCGTGCTGCTGCCGCTCTGCGACTACCAGCAGGATTTGCACAGCGGCGGCACGGGGATGGACATTTTTCCCTCCGCCTGCGGCCATATCCTGGACGATCCGGGCCTGCAGGCGCGTACGCTGGCGATGGCGGATGCCTTCAACGCCCCGGTCACGCTGCTGCTGCGGGAGGTCAATGCCGGCCCCACTCTGCTGGCCCAGGCGGAAGCGCGCGGCATCACGGCGCTCTCCTCGGAACTCGGCGGCGGCGGGCGACTGAGCAACGCCAACCTTGCCATTACGAAGCGCGGCGCCCGCAACCTGCTGCGCCATGCCGGGATACTCGATGAGACGGTGGAACTCGGCCCCTACGGCGCTTCCCGCCGCATGACGGTGCCGGACCTCGCCCACTACGTCTTCGCGCCCTGTGACGGAATCTGGGAAGGCTTCGATGCCCTGGCGGCAACGGTCGAGCCCGGCGCGCCGGCCGGCCTGCTGCACCGCATCGAGGATCCCTCCGCGCCCGCCATCCCGCTATCCTACAAGGCCGGCGGGTTTCTCTGGTGCATCCGCCATGCCGGGCGCGTCCGCACCGGAGACCCGGTGGCGGTCATCGCCCGCGACCTATAGGCTACCCCATCAAGCAACGAGGAAGGCACGCCATGTCCGCCATCATCGAGCGCCGCAGCAGCAGCGCGGCCGAAGAGCAGGAATGGGAACTGCGCTGCGACATGGCAGCCGTGTTCCGCGTCGCCGCCCGGGAAGGCTGGAACGAGCAGATCGGCAACCACAATTCCCTGATGCTGCCGGGAGAAGGCGAACCCCGCTTCCTCATCAACCCCCGCGGCTACCTGTTCCAGGAGCTCAAGGCCTCCGACCTCATCATCTGCAACCTCGATGGGAAGGTCCTGCAGGGCACTGGGGAGCTTCGGAAAGTCGCCTTCCACATCCATGCCCGCATCCACCTGCTGAACCCGAACGCCGCCTGCGTCGTCCATGTGCATCCGCGCTGGCTCACCGCGCTGTCGCTGCTGCGGGATGCGGAACTGCAACTCAGCCACCACAACAACCTCACCCTCAATGACCGCATCGTCTACGACCACGAAGGCGATGAGCCCGTGCACCACAGTGAGGAAGGGGACCGCATCGCGCGCTGCCTCGGCGAGAAGTCGGTGATGGTGATGCGCGGCCATGGCGTGACCGTGGTCGGCCCGACGGTCGCGGATGCCTTCGACGAATGCTTCATCGCCGAGCGCACCGCCATGTACCAGATGACGGCGCTGTCCACCGGCCAGCCCCTGCACACCCTGCCGGACCGCCTCCGCCGGCGCTTCAACGGCCCCTGGAGCGATCGCTACGATGCGCGCCTGCATCTGAACGCATGGCGGCGGGTGCTGGACCGCGAGGAACCGGACTACACGCAGTGAAGGCACTCTCCATGCATCCCTTCCCCCGCCGCACGCTATTCGGCGCCGCCCTCACAGCCCCCCTCGCCGCCCCCGCGCGGGTCCAGGCGCAGGGCGCCTGGGCGCCGACGCGCCCGGTCCGCCTCGTGCTGCCCTTCGCGCCGGGGGGGCTGACGGACATCCTCGCCCGCGCCGTGGCGGAGCAGCTTTCCGCCCGTTGGGGCCAACCGGTCGTTGTGGAGAACCGCGCCGGCGGTGGCGGCAACCCGGCCGCCGAGGCCGTCGCCCGCGCGACGCCGGATGGCCATACGCTGCTGGTCGCCACCCAGGGCATCATCGCCATCAACAAGGCGCTGTTCCCCCGCCTCAGCTACGACCCCGACACGGATTTCACCCCGATCGCGATGCTGGCCGAACAGCCGAACCTGCTGGTCGTGTCCCCCCGCGCCCTGCCGCAGGTGACGACGGTGGTGCAGTTGCTGGAAACCATCGCCAAACGGCCGGATGGCCTCCCCTATGGCTCCAACGGCGTCGGCAGCTTCACCCATCTGTCGATGGAATTGCTGCGGACCCTGGTCGGCGTGCCGATGACGCATGTGCCCTATCGCGGCAGCGCGCCGCTGCTGACGGACATGATCGCCGGTACCATCCCGGTGGCGCTGGACGGTCTCGCCACCTCGAAGCCACACGTCACCGCCGGCGGCGCGCTGCGCGCCATTGGCGTGACCAGCGCGCGGCGCTTTCGCGCCATGCCGGATGTACCCGCCATCGCGGAGACCGTGCCGGGCTTCGATGCCAGCCCCTGGTATGGCGTTTTCGCCCAGGCGACGGCGCCGGAGCCCATCCTCGCTGGCCTGGAAGGCGCTTTCCGCGCCGTGCTGGAAGGCCCGGCCTGGGCCGCGGTTTTGACGCAGCGGGAGGCGGACGCCGTGCCGCAGGGCCGCGCCAGCCTCAACCAGCTGATGGACCGCGAGCGCCGCGTCTGGCGGGATGCCGTCCGCCGATCCGGCGCCACCGCGGAGTGAGTTTTTCCGCTGTCACAGCCTGGGCGGCCGCGGGACCGTCCCCCGGCAGCCCTGCCGCGGCCAAGGCAAGACTGTTGCTGTTGGACAGCCTGGGTTGCGCCCTGGCCGGTCTCGCCCACCCCCGCGTCCGGGCTTTTGCCGCGGCGATGCAGGCGGGGTTTCCCGGGGATGTGGCGCTCGCCGGAGCACGCCTGGCCCCTGGCGCCGCGGCGGCTGTGCTCGCCGCCGCCACCTGCTGGGATGAGGCGAATGAGGGTCTCGCCCGCGCCCATGGTCGCCCCGCCTTGCCCGTCGCCCCACTCGCCCTCGTCGCCCTCGCCCGTGGCGCTGACCACGCCACCGCCATCGCCGCCTTCGCCCTGGGCTATGAGGTCGCCGCCCGCGCCGGGGAAGGCTGGCGGATCAAGCCGGGGATGCATGTCGATGGCGCCTGGCACAGCCTCGGTGCCGCCGCCTGCGCCGCGCGACTTGCCGGGCTGGATACCGCGGGGATCGGCCGCGCCATCCGCCTCGCCGCCTGCCAGATTCCCTTCTCCCTCTACGCGCCGATCGCGCGGGGGATGGATGGGCGGAACAGCTACGCCAGCCATGCCAGCCTGCTCGGCAGCCTGGCCGCCGCCGCCGCCGCCGCCGGGATGGACGCGCCGGAGGAAGGCTTCGAGACAGGGCGGCTGATCGCGCTGGGACATGAAAGCCCGGC